>SKVE01000558.1 GCA_007129635.1 Planctomycetaceae bacterium | reverse complement strand
TACGGGCCGATCTCGGAGATGACTGTCCAGCGATTGGAGGAATTGGGCATCGCCATCAACGGTGATGCTCGATTCCCGCTGCCGTTGACCGAATCCGACTTGCAGACGGCCGGACTCGTCGTGGCTTTGAAGGAATCCGAGCATCGCGCCATGATGGCCGAACAGTTCCCCGACTGGACCGAACGCGTTGAATATTGGCATGTGGACGATATCGACTGTGCGGGGCCCGACGAGGCGTTACCGATGTGCGAGGCGTACTTGGAAACGCTGATCGAACGGTTGGCTCAGCGGTGATGCAATGTTCATGCCTCGTCATGCAGCGATTGGTCCGTAACGGGCCGGTACCGAAGCAGATACATGAGCGCCGCAAAATCGTAGACGGCGTGTGTGACGATCGGGGCCAGGAGATTCTCTGTGACCAGCAGCACGACGCCCAGATACAGGCCCATCACGCCGGCCAACACCGCATAGGCATGGGAGACCCAATGGCACAGCCCGAATACCACCGAGGCTGCGACCAACCCGAGAACGACGCCCCGAGTGCCTGGCAACCAGTCGATAAGGCCCGCTTGCAGCAAACCGCGAAAGAGCATCTCTTCGCCCAATCCGGCCGCCAGCGAGATCAACACCATATCCAGCACCGTCCAATGTCGAATCATCGGTAACAGGTGCTGGTCGACCGTTCGTTGCAACGATCGCCATGGGCCAAACGGAAAGCGATCGAGCAAAAAAATGATCAATATCAACGGGATGGCCGCCAACACACCCCAGCCGACCGCCACCAGTTGCTCGAACCACCGGTCCGCCTCCAGAGAAACACCCGGAAGAGGCCAACGGCCGAGTAACCAACCCAATATGGCGGCTAAGGCGACCAGTCCGGTTTCGAACGCGATCGCCACGGGTGCCCGAATTTGGCCAGAAGTCGTCATCGGCAGGGTGATTGTCCGGTAAAAGGGCTCGATCGTTCTTTGCGGTTTACATCGGGAGGATTGTCAACTGCGACGCGGCGAAACGCAAGGATGCTGCCCACGAACACTCGCTTCTCGGCTCGAGCAGACCAAACAACCATTTGACAGCCAGCAATCTTCCAGTAGAATACAAAGTCGCGATGAGCGTCCTGCGCTTGCTGCAGGATCGCACAAGCCGGTTCTGGCCATGCCCATCCGGGCGATTGGCTCGCTTTCGCCGCTTGTTCGCATGGTCAACTTTTTCCCACCATAAGTGCGAGAGCGTATCGATGAACAGTCTGATGTTTGCTTGGGTGACCCCAGGTCCGATGGAGATGCTGATCATTTTGGCGATCTTCCTACTTCTTTTTGGAGGAAGACAGCTACCCAGCTTGATGAAAAACCTGGGAGCTAGTGCTCGCGAGTTCAAAAAGGGTGTCCAAGGGATGGACGAGGAGTTGGACGACGCGACGCGTTCGTTGAAAGACGACAAGTCGGAGTGAAAGATCGTTCTGATTTGGATCGCTGGGGGACCTTCATGTTTGGTTTGGGAATGCAGGAACTGGTGATCATCGGCATCGTCGCCATTCTCCTGTTTGGAAAACGTCTGCCGGAAGTGGCCCGGACGTGGGGAAAACATTACGCCGAATTTCGCCGGAGTCTATCGGACATCCAGTCGCAAATGGATATGTCCGACGTGTACTCATCGCGACCGTCCTCGTCGTCTTACACCAAGTCGGTGCCCGCGCCGTCGGAGGAAGAGGATGATTACGATGTGGCCACCGCCCCGAAATTCGAGCCGCCGCCGAGTGAACCGCAGAAAGAGCCTTCCACCGATTCTGTGTAAAGGTGGTGGGGGATGAGCTGGGAACTGCCTGAGTCGTGGTCGCGAGTATTGGACGGTGAAGTTCGCCAGCCCTATTTCGCGGAACTCCGGCAGTTTGTCGACGGCGAACGACAGCAATACGAGGTTTTCCCCTCGGCCGAGGACATGTTTCGTGCCTTGGAATTGACGCCTTTCGAACGGGTGCGGGTCGTGCTGTTGGGTCAGGATCCCTACCATGACCAAGGCCAAGCACATGGACTGTGCTTCTCGGTTCGCCCGGGCGTACGGCTTCCGCCATCGCTGGCGAATATCTTTCGGGAGCTTCAAAACGATTGTGGCTGCAACATTCCCGAACAAGGGTGCCTGACGGCATGGGCAGGGCAAGGCGTTTTGATGTTGAACACGGTGCTGACCGTACGTGCTCACCAACCGCATTCACATCGCAGGCAAGGTTGGGAGCGATTCACGGATGCCGTGATCCGCGCTGTCAACGGGGCGCCAAAGCCCGTGGTCTTCATGCTTTGGGGCGGGCCAGCTCGGAAGAAAGCGGCCTTGATCGATACCGATCGCCATGCGATCGTCCAGGCCGCTCACCCGTCCCCGTTATCCGCGCGCCGCGGATTCTTCGGCAGCCAGCCATTTTCGTCGGCCAACCGAGCATTGCAAGAACGGGGCCAACCGCCCATCGATTGGCGGCCGGCCCCGGATGCTGCCTCCGTCAAATAAACCGTTTAGCGGGCGCCGTCGGCCCAAGTACTGACTCCGGTCGAATCGCTCTGGCTGTCGGAGAGCGCATCCGTGATACTGGACCATTCGACGCGTGGCGGCGACCATTGGCTCTGCGACGTTCGCCCAGCTCGTTTGTCTCGCTGGCGAACAGACCAATTCTGTTGGATCTTCGCACACGCTCGTTCAATCTCTTCGGCCGAAGGCTTATACGCCCCTCGATAACCTGTCGATCTCTTATCACTCGTCTTCATCGCCTTGTCCTCCTCGTGACAAAGGGCAACCAGCGAAAAAACTTCGCTGGTTTCTTCTAAAACAATCACTGCCGAATCGCGATCCGGCAGCCCTTGCATTCTTCGGGTCGGTAGGCAAACGACAAGACACGTGTTATTATACCATACATCTGAAAAAAAAAGCTACTTCCAAACGTAGGGAGAACCAAAAGTGAAAAAGAAAGACATTCGCATGATCAGGTTGCTATTGATTGGCGCTTTGGTCGCCCAGGCGGCGGTGGCTGGGGCAGATCAGCCGAAGGTCCTCGAGCCGTTCAACGGCTTGGACTTAACCGGATGGAATCTGAAGCGGGAAACTGGCAGCCAATGGGTGGTTGGCAAAGCCGCCATTTCCACCGAGCGACCTCGTGAACTGGTGGTCAGCCCGGCGGCCGAGGGCGACGGCGAACTAGTCAATGCGGGCAGAGGCGGTGTAGATATTTTCACGGCCGACGAGTTCGGCGACTGCCTGTTGACGATCGAAGTCATGGTGCCCCAAGGTTCCAATTCCGGGATTTATATGATGGGGAATTACGAAGTCCAGGTATTGGACAGTTGGGGAAGAGATCCGATCGGGCCGGGTGACATGGGGGGCTTGTACGGTGCCGCGGCGCCTCTGCTGAACGCTTCGAAAAAGCCTGGCGAGTGGCAGGAGTTCGTCATTGATTTTCAGGCGCCGCGTTTCGTCGATGGCAAGAAGGTAGGCAATGCGATCTTCAAGAAGGTCACGCTGAACGGAAAAGTCATCCACGAAAATATCGAGATGAAAGGGGTAACGGGCGGCAGTCTTGGACGCGGCGAGCAACCGACAGGGCCCTTGATGTTCCAGGGCGATCATGGTCCCGTGGCGTTCCGCAACATCCGCATCGTTCCGAAAGACTAATCGGCAGGTCCGATTTTCATAAGCCGAAAGGAGTTTTCCCTCGTGACGCACCCCTTGATCGAGACCTTGTTGGCGGGCGCTCCGGTGATCACCGACGGCGGCTGGGGCACCCAGATGCAAGCACGCGGATTGCCGATCGGCGGCTGTCCTGACCCTTGGAATCTGACTCACGCGGATCTGGTCCAGCAGGTCCCGAGCGAATACGTGGACGCGGGCAGCCAGATTGTGTTGAGCAACACCTTTCGGGCCAACCGGATCGCGCTGGCCGACTACGGCTTGGCCGACCAGGCAGCCGAGATCGCGCGAGCGGGCGCGGAGATCTCACGGAGGGCTGCCGGCGATCGAGCCCATGTTTTCGCCTCGATCGGTCCCAGTGGCAAGATGTTGATGGCTGGTGATATCGGTGCGGACGATCTGCTGGATGCGTTTCGCGAGCAGGCCGAGGCGTTGGCAGCCGGTGGCGCGGATGGGCTGGTCGTCGAGACGATGGCCGAATTGGAGGAAGCCGTCCTGGCGATCCGGGCGGCCAAGGCGACCGG
>SKVE01000885.1 GCA_007129635.1 Planctomycetaceae bacterium | reverse complement strand
CTTAGCACCGTTCGAGAAATAACTGTCCAATGTCCCCTCGCCCCTCGTGGGAAAGGGCATGGTGAGGGGGCAGAAAGTGCGTCAGTTATTTCTCGAACGGTGCTTATTTCGAGATTTCGGCCGGCTGTCGGACTCCCGATTGGAACCAACTGGCCCGCTCGCCTTTGTCCCGAGCAATCAGTCCGGCGTAGGGGCGGTCATCGATGCTTGGGAGCGTGACCTCGACCTGTTCCCAAAGTGTTCGGCCGTTGTAGTCGCTGCATAGTCGGCCGATAAGCTGGTCGCCCTTGACCTGCAGATCGATGGTGTACCATGTATTGATGGAAAACTCGTGGGCTGGCTCAAGGGTGCGGGTCTGGGCCAGGGGCGAATCGTTTTTGTAAAGACGCAAGCCCCGGCTTCCTGGCTGGATGCGCAGGTTCAGACCACGGGCGTTGTCGCCAGCATCCGAGCGAACACAGAGGCCGACGTAGCCGTCGGGCTGCGTGACCATCACGCGGGCCCGCACGCGAATGTCGTTGCTGCCGAACTCCTTCACCTGAACATTGTAAGGTGACGTGTTGGAGTTGCCGTTGAATTGGACATACCGGGCTTTTTCATCGTAGAGATCACCGCTGCTCGCATCGATCAGGGTGGCGCTGTTTGCGGCACCGGCCTTGGTCCAGCCGCGTCGGTCTTGCAGCGTTTCTGAACTGCCGCTGCCTCGCTCGGCGGTGAACTCGTCACGGAAGACGCCATCGCCGGCGTCGCCTCCGCGCAGCAGGAGGATATCGTCGATATAGTCGGCCAGCCTGATGCCCTCGTCGCCGTCCACGGGGCGCCGCAGTATGGTATGCGGGCCGTCCGGTGAAGAGATGAATCGATGCAGGCCTGTTGTCGGATGAACCTGGAGCGTGCCACGCTGCTTCATGAGGTTCACGCCGTTCAGGTTGGTGAATCCGCGCACCGCAGTGATCACGCTCATCAGGTCCAGGGCATTTCCATGCGGGCGGTCCCACCAGAGTCGATAGAGGAGATGGATGCGGTTGGCCGGGTGCAGGTCAGACAGTTGCGCGCGGAGGGCGGGACGCATAAACGGAACCTGGAGTCCGAGATACGTGTCGGCGATATACATTGGAATATCGTGGGGCCAGTTCTCGGCGACGTACTTGGTGTGGAAGGGAGCTGTATTGGTGAGGTTCGAGTCTCGATGCCACTGTTCCTCGGGGGCATCCGGGGGGATCATGCCGCCCATGAAATGAAGTTCCGACACCCGCGCGCGTATCACGTCCGGATGATCTTTCAGAAGTTCTCCTAAATTCGTTTGCCCCCCGCCGATAATCAGTTTGGCCTTGGCGCCGGGAGGCAACGCACCGAGGGCCTTGACGTATACCTCGACGGCATCGGGATAGTCGCGAAAATGCCGCCGCGTGTGGCCGTAATTAAACTCGTCGGCCGCCATGTATTGACTGAACAACGGCTTGTCGTAGATATTCGACTTGTCAGGATCGATGGGCCGCAGATCATCGCGGTAAGCGCCCAGGGGAATGTCACCGCGACCAAAGTAGTGCAGGCTCGCCGCCATCGTTGCTGTGGCATACGCTTGCGTTTCACTGGTTCCGCAGGCAATGATCTTGCACTCGCCGGCAGCCTCGAGTTCCAGCAGCATACACAACGCCGCCGGGCCGTCCGAATCGCTGTCAAAGTCATCCTCGAAGATGACATAGGGCACTTCTTCCTCCGAGCGGGGCGGCGATGCCAGCAGGGCAGACGGTCCGGCACCCAGCACCCGGGCGGCGGCCGGCAACGCGAACAAGGTGCCGATGAATCCGCGACGATCTATAGTTTGATGATTGTATGGTTTACTCATTATCCTTCCTTTCGATCCATTGATTCTAACGCGGCCTACGGCCGCAACCAGAGTAGGACGGATTGGAAATCCATCCTACAAAGATGCGCGCACCATCGCTTCGTCATGATCGTCAAGCAGACGGCCAACCAGGGTGGTAGCCTTCACATCGAGTTCGATCACGTACCATCGTTTCCATGCCCAGGCGGTGGCTGACATTTTATTCTTGGGCTCCTCGCGTGGATTTTTTCTTTCCCCGCTTGGGTAGCTCGACGGCCGGATCGTAAGCGGGATTGGGCTGCATCCTGTCCGCGCCGACCTGCTGCCGCCAGGCGTCCAGTTCGCGAAGCAATTGGTCGGCGAGTTCCGGTTTTTCGGCAGCCAGGTCCGTGGTCTCGCCCAGGTCGTCGTCCAGATTGTAGAGTTGCAGTCCGGCGGGGTCGTAGGTCTCGATCAGCTTCCACGGGCCTTTGCGGATGGCGCCTTGGGGCACAGTCTCCGGGTGATTATTGTAGTGGGGGAAATGCCAGAACAGGGACTGGCGTGGCAGCGAGTCGGCATCACGCAACAGGGGAGTTAGATTCAGTCCGTCCAGGTGTTGGTGCGGACGCATCGGCTGGCCCGCGGCGGCCAGGATGGTCGGGTAGAGATCCGAGCTGATCACCGGCTCGGACACGACCCGTCCGGGGGCAGAAAACCCGGGCCACTTGATGATCATCGGGACTCGGATCCCGCCTTCCCAGTAGGTGCCTTTGTGGCCGCGCAATGGGGCATGGTCCGTGGCTCGCCAAAGACCGCCGTTGTCCGAAGCGAAAATGACGACGGTGTTCTCTTCGAGGCCCAATTCGTTGAGTGTTGCCAACACGCGGCCCACGCTTTCGTCCACGCTTTCGATCATGGCCGCATAGACGGGATCGCCCTGGCGCTGGGCCTCCGGCACCTGCTCGTACTTGGCGACCATCTCCGGCTTGGCTTGCAGCGGCGTATGCACGGCATAGTGGGAAAAGTACAGAAAGAACGGCCGGTCCTGGTGCTCGCGGATGACCTTCACCGCTTCGTCGGTCAAGCGATCCGTCAGGTACTCGCCCGACTGACCGTCCGGCAGCACGTTCCACCGGGCGCGCAATCCCGTGGTGGGAATCGACCAGTCGCCCTGGTAGGGATAGAAGTGGTCGCCCGGTGCACCATGAGCGTTCCCGCCGATATTGATATCGAATCCATGATGCTCGGGCAGCGAGAACGGCGGTCCGCCCAGATGCCATTTGCCGATACTGGCGGTGTGGTAACCGGCCTCGCGCAACGCTTCGGCGATCGTGATCTCCTCCAGCGGCAGAGCGCGCAAGAACCGGGCCTCGCGCAGACGGGACTTCGGGTTCCAACGCCCGTCCGGAGTCCAATTGGTCATCAGCAGACGCGCGGGGTATTTCCCGGTCAGGATCGCGGCCCGCGTCGGCGTACATACCGCACACGAGGCATACGCGTCGGTGAACCGCACGCCCTCGGCGGCCAGCCGATCGATGTGGGGCGTCCGGTAGTAGGTGCTGCCTTGGCAGCCCAGGTCCATCCAGCCCAGGTCATCGATCAAAAACAGCACGATGTTATTGCGCTGCGGCTCGGCCGACAACAGCACGTGCGGTAATGCGCACACCAAAGCGGTGAGAATTACAAATCGTGTCATGATGATGTCCTTCGCGAATTAGATACTTGGCAAGGCGTGACGTGAAAGGAGGTTATCTATGAGGGAGTAATCTATGAAAACGTTCTAGCAAGCTGTCATCATAAAACCGCTTCTACAAATCCCCAAACAGTGAGCTTAACCGGCTACGCCGGCCTCTGAAGCCCTAATCTTTCACCTAATCTTGCTGGGCCGAGGGGCCGTAGGAAGAGATTAAGTGAAAGATTAGGGAGTTCCTTGTCCCAATTGGCTTAGGGGCGCCTCCGAGGCATAAACCTCTCATTTTCCATGCACGCGTGTCTGCAGCACTTCGTCCATTTTCGTTCGCAACTGATCTCGGGTTTCGGCTTGGGCTGGGTGGTCGAACACGTTTTCTCTTGCGACCAGCAGCGAGCCTCCGCAAAGGGCACTGTCCGGCGATTCGTAGTCGTAAAGTTCCTCGGCGCTGGTCTTCCGCGCCGGCAACTCCACCCAGCGGGTATACCGGTGCGTCGGGGTGCGGATCGAGTAGCCCATGAAATCCGGCTCGTCCCGTCGCCACGGTCGGGGGAATTGGCTGAGTGCATGATCGCGGGTGCTCGCGGCCGGATCTTTCAACACCGGCACAAAGCTGTGCCCGTCCAGTTCCGCCGGCGGCGTCAGGCCGGCCAGCGCGGCGAGGGTCGGGTAGATGTCCACCGCTTCCACCAGCGCGT
>SKVE01000928.1 GCA_007129635.1 Planctomycetaceae bacterium | reverse complement strand
CGGCCCCGATTTCCCCGACCGGGTCTATGTGTTCGCCGATCCGGTCGTCACCGTCGTATTGCGCATGGAACGGACGGAGGAGCCGATTGCAGATGAAGACGAGTTGGTTCTTCCGATTCGGGTCACCTATCAGGCGTGTACCGACGTGGACTGCCTGGCACCGGTGCAGAACGCGCCGATCGAGGTCGCTGTACCTTTGGCCCCGGTCGGCGCTCAGATAGTCCGGACCCACGAGGATTGGTTCGCAGACCTGGCGGACACCCCCGCTCCACCGGTTGTTCAGGATCCGCCGCGGACGGATACCTTCGAGGGGCTCTGGCAGTCGGGAGCGTGGAAGGCCATCGTTTTTGCGTTCCTGGCAGGACTCGTGGCCAGTTTGACCCCGTGCGTGTATCCGATGATTCCGATCACCGTCGCGTATTTCGGAAGTCAATCCGGTGCGAATGCTCAGCGTCGGGTGTTCTTGGCAAGCCTTTACGTGTTTGGGATCATCCTGACGTTCACGATCCTGGGGGTGACCGTCGCTTTGATTGGAAAGGAATTGGGAGCCCTGATGGGCCACCCCGTGGTGGTGATCGGATTCGCCACCTTGTTCGTCGCGCTAGCCCTTTCGATGTTTGGCCTTTACGAGATCCGCCCGCCCTCTGCGCTGCTGCAAAAGGTCAGCGGCGGCGGAGCGAAACAGGGTCCGGTTGGGGCGTTATCGATGGGCCTGATGCTCGGGTTGGTCGCCGCACCGTGCGTGGGGCCGTTCGTGGCGGGCATTCTCGGAATGGTCGCCTCGTTGGCCGGCCAGGCCGATACGCTCGTGCAGGGCGTGGTCATGGGGGCGGCGGGGATGTCTGCCTTCGGGTTGGGAATGGGCGTGCTGTTCTTCGTGCTGGCAGTCTCCTCCTCTGCCCTCACCGCTTTGCCAAAGGCAGGGCAATGGATGGAGGACCTCAAGCGAGTTTTCGGCTGGGTGTTCATCGGCGCGGCCTTGTTCTTCCTCGATATCCTCATCCCAGCGGCTTGGACCGGCATCCTGTTCGCCGTCTGGTGCGCGGGGTTGGGGGTGTTCATCATGCGGTATACCGTCTTTCAGCACGCAGTTTTCCGCGCCGCAGCGATCGGGCTCATCCTGCTCGGAGCGTATCTGCTGATCTGGACGGGCGTGAACACCGGTGTGCTCCGGGGATTGCCCGAAGCGCCCTTCCCCCGGTCGTTGGCGGGCGTGCTGTTCCTGCCCGCGGAAACCATCGACTGGATCGAGGACTACGACCAGGGGTTAAGGATTGCACAGGAAGAGAACCGGCCGATTCTCGTCGATTTCTGGGCACCCTGGTGCCGGCCCTGCATCGAGATGGACGCACGAGTCTTCAGCCGGCCTGATGTGGTCGACGCCATCGAGCCGTTTGTACCCGTGAAACTGAACGTCGACATTCCCGAATACTCCGATCTGAAAATCAATACCTTCGGCTCCCACGCCCTTCCGTACTACATCTTCCTTCATCCCGACGGAACCCCCACCGGCGTCGACGTGGAATACGCGGTGTCGGTGGAAGATTTCCTTGACGCGGTACGCCGGGCCGCGGAGCGGAAAAGGTGACAGGCACCAAATCCAGGTATCCTGTCCCATGATGGCTCGACCTTTGCGGATGGAATACCCAGGTGCCCACGATCACGTGATGTCGCGCGGCAACAAGCGGCGTCCGATTGTGCGAGAAGGATGCAGCTTCCCCGGTTACCACAATCCACAGAGAACCTTCGCCTGGACACCCTACGAATAGGTGCTTGGGGAATTCGGGCGGGATCGGAAGAAGTCGCCCACTGGATTCGTAATGGCCATACGCTGTATCTGAGTACAAACAGGAAAGCGAAAGCCTGAAAACAGGGTCTGACCCCAACTTGATGTATGATCGATCTTGTTTCCGATCATCAGGTCCGCTAAGTAAGAGCCTCGATTTTGGAAGTCGTATCTAAGCGATGTGACATTAGCGGATCAGGAAAAAACTGGTGTTGCATTTTTCCCGACATAACATCTTGATTGGCGCCAGCGTCTTCTTGTGCGCTGTTAGCAGTGGTAGCACCTGGGGTCAGTCCCATTTTGGTGTAATCTCATGCATCACTGGGGGGGCGGTCGTTCAGGAACCGCCCGAATCGGATTTGATCCTGCCTATCGCGTCGATCGCGTCGATCGAGCCGATCGAGCCGATCGAGGTCGCCAATCGCCGAATTTCCCCATGTAACGCGTACCGAACATGCCACTCGCAGGAATATCCGTCGCTGGACCATGCTTGGCCCGATGACAGTCCACCGACGATGCAATGGTTTCCCAACGGGTTGATCTATCGGTCTTATTTGGGCAGCCAGCGAGAATCCCGATTCGCCTGTGTCTTGACCAAGGACCAGCATCTGGGATGGCTTTGGGACGTCTCGTTAGGGGGTCGAGTCGGGTTGGTTCGCTACGGCAGCGGTCCCGATTTCTGGCCCGACGGCTGGCAGGTGGACATAGAGGGCGCGGCTTTTCCACGCCTGGACCCTTGGGGAGTCAGCACGCCGTTGCTCAGCACGGATTTCCGTTTTGGTATTCCGATCACCTACGGACAGGGGCCTTGGCGTTTCAAGACGGGTTACTACCACATCAGTTCCCATTTGGGTGACGAGTACATGATCGCCAACCCCGATTTTACTCGATACAACTACAGCCGAGACGCGTTCATCCTGGCGTTCAGCTACTACTTCGGGCGCAGCCCTGCGACTCGATACGACTGGCGGTGTTACGCAGAAGTCACTTGGGCGGACTGGGCGATGAGCCGTGGTGGGGTCGCCGAACCGTGGGAATTTCTGTTCGGCGTGGAGTACAGTCCGGCGCTGGAGTTTCGACGCGGGGTTCCCTTCGCTACCATCCATGCGCACCTGCGTGAGGAAGCTCGATTCGGCGGGCATTTTTCCGTGCAAGCCGGTTGGCAACTGGAGCGGGGTCCCAGCGGTGCCCTGTTCCGGTTTGGCGGCGAGTATGTCAACGGCAAGAGCACTCAGGGTAGCTTCTTCAAGGAATACGAGAATCGGATCGGCGTAGGCATGTGGTACGATTTCTAAAGGCCGCTCACCTGGCTTAACAGTAATTGCAGTTCGTTCATGGCGGCCAGATTCGAAGCTTGATTGGTAGCCGAGAAGATGGCCTGCAGATTGGCGATCATCCGTGCGAGCCACTGGACATGGTTGGCAGTGCGCAGCAGTCGGGTATCTGCGGGGATCGACCGTCCGCTGATCTGTGCCAAACGTTCCAGTGCTTCCTGGGGCGTCAGCATCTGGCCGCGGAAAAAAGGGTCGACCAGGATCGGACCCGTTTGATCGTGGATCCGCGCCAGGAAGTGCCCCGGCGCATTGATGCCTTCGACTCGCAGGCCGACGCGTTCGGCAACGGCCTTGTAGACCAGCGTCAATGTGATGGGGATGCCCGTTCGACGACGGAGCACCTCTGGCAGGTAACTGTTCCGCGGGTTGTAGTAGTCTCGCTGATCGCCTCGGAATCCCGCATCTTCGAACAGCACTTGATGCAGGTGAGCCAATACGGCCTCGACCCGCTTGGTGCGCACCCGCGACCGCACGACTTCGGAATAACCTCGCAGCGTGTCGAACAGACCGTCCAGATCCACTTTGTCCAGCGGATGCATCGAAACAGCCACGGCGGCGCGGACCAGCGCATCGGTCTCGTCCAGATGGTTCAATTGGTCCGCAAACAGATAGAATGCTTCCGGACGGCATATCACAGGTTGGGGTTTCATTTCGCCTGGGTTCCTCCGCCGTCCATTCTAATCAAATTTCGAGCCGGCGTGGCCCCGTTTGCGGTTTCCCTGTCGGTTGTCAGTTGTTATCGTAAACCGCTGGTCGATTTTTCATCCTCTGCTGGTTAGTTTTGTGACCATCATTCATCCCGTCCACGTCGACTCGCAACGTCTGGCGATCCATGGCGGCGCTGCCGTCTTTCCGGAAGGCCCGCCCACCTGGCCACCCGTCGAGGAAGATATCCTGAATGTCTTCCGAGCGATCTGGTCGGACGGCAGTTGGGCCCGTTACCAGGCGGAGCATATCGAGGCGTTGGAGCAGCAGTTGATACGACAATTCAAGACGCCGTATGTCGTGCTGACCTGTTCGGGAACGGTGGCGGTGGAATTGGCGCTGCGCGGCTTGAAGGTCGGACCGGGCGACGAGGTGATTCTG
>SKVE01000655.1 GCA_007129635.1 Planctomycetaceae bacterium | reverse complement strand
TGACGGCGGGGATGAAGGTGACGATCAGTAATGTGACGGCCAGTGGGACGAGGAACGGCAGGGTCCCGCGCATCACCTCTTGAATGGAACTGCCGGTGACCGATGCCAGGACGTAGAGGACCAGTCCCACGGGCGGCGAAAGCAAACCGATTACCAAGTTCAAGATCATCACGATGCCCAGATGCAATGGGTCGATACCGAACTGGTGCGCCACAGGCAGCAAGACCGGTACGAGGATCAACAGGGCCGCGACGGGCTCCAGCAGCATGCCGATCAGCAAGAGAGCCACATTGACCAGCAGCAGGAAAACGTACGGGTTGTCCGTGATGGCTAACAAAAACTCTGCCAATCGTTGCGGGCCTTCTTCCCGCGCGATCACCCAGCCGAACAGACTGGCGGCCGATACGATCAGCATGATCGAGCCCGTGGTCTGCGCCGTCTGCAGCAGCACCTGGTACAGACCGCTGAGCGAGAGCGAACGGTAGACGAGGCTCAAGAGCAGCACGTACATCACGGCCGCCGCGGCCGCTTCGGTGGGCGTAAACACACCGCCCAGGATTCCGCCCAGGATGATGATCGGGGTCCCCAGAACGGGCATCGCTCCGAGGGTGGCGGATAACAGGTTGCTCGACCGGTCTTCTTCGCATGCTTGGGGCCGATGTTTCAGAGCGTAGATGAAGACGTACACACATAGCACGGCGGCCAGGACCAGCGCGGGCAAAACGCCGGCGAAGAACAACGCACCGATCGAAACGCCTGCCGTGACCGCATAGATGATCGCCGGGATGCTGGGCGGCATGATCGGTCCCAGCATCGAGGAAGCCCCCGTTAACCCCAGAGCGAAACCATTGGCATAGCCCCGTTTGCGCATTGCTGGGACCAAGACCGAACCCAAGGCGGCCGCATCCGCAATCGCTGCTCCGCTCATCCAGGAAAACATCAGGCTGCTGCCGACATTCACATACCCCAAGCTGCCTGGAACTCGCCCCAGCAGAGCCATCAGCCAATGGAACAGCCGATCGGCCAACCCGGCCGCATTGCAGAGATAGCCGGTCATGATGAACAAGGGAACGGCCAGCAAGGGGAACGAGTTCAATCCGGCAACAATTCGCTGCTGTGCGACGCCCAACGAAATGTCCTGGGATACCATGACGTAGACCAGGCAGGGAAGCAGCAAGGCGAAGGCCACCGGGACTCGAAGCACCAACAGTCCCAGCATACCCACGATCAAAAACGCCAGGATCATAATCCACTCCCGTCCTGGGGCGCGGCGGCGTCCCCTTCCCTGCCATCGACGGCTGCCGATCGGTCGCCACCTAACACGGCCACGATGTTGGCGACACCGTGCACGGCGATCAGCCCCAACCCGACGCTTGCCGCCCCATACCAGTAGCTTCGCGGGATGCCCAGCGCCGGTGACCCGACCAAACCGACTCGCCAGACAAAGCGGAATCCGCCGATCAATAGCAGCAAGCAGGCCAACACGACCACTGCATTCTGAAGACACTCCAAGCGCCGTTTGGCTTTGCTTCCCAGCCATGGAGAAACCACATCCACCGCGATATGTTGGCCTTGAGCCATGACCATCGCTGCCGCCAGAAAGGCCAGCCAGATCAGCGTGAAACGGGCCCATTCCTCACTCCACGAGATGGGTGCATGGAGCAGGTAGCGAGCCACAACCTGAGCGCTCATCGTGCCCAGGATCATCAGCAACAAACCCGCCGACGCGCCGCGTTCGACGGCTACCAACCATCGCAGCCTGCCAGCAGACGTAGCACGCTGCAGTTCTTGCGTGTTCATGGCTGCTCCGCATCGTTCATCGATTTTTGCTCGCCCTTATCGTCGCTGGAAAGGCTCGTCTGCGGCAAGGGGTCCCAGTCGCTGATCGTTTGGTACAGGCGGCTAAACGGAAACCCTGTGGCAAAGAACTGCCTGGCGCGGCTGCGAAAGGCGTCGCGATCAACGTCCTCGACCACTTCCAGCACCTGCTGCTTGCGCCACCGATCCAAGATCTGCTGCTCGTCTCGCGATGTTCCCTGATCCACCTGGGCTCCCAAGTCCCGAATGGCTTGTTTCAAGGCGTCTTGTTGGTCGCCCGTCAATCGTTGCCAGACGCGTTCGTTGACCAGGATCTGGATCGAGGATTGGATGTGGCCCGTCAGATTCAGGTGGCTTTGAACCTCGTGAAAGCCCATCGCCTGGATCGTAGGGACGGGGTTTTCTTGACCGTCGGCCAGTCCTTGCTGCAACGCCATGTAGACTTCGGCAAAAGCCACCGGCATCGGACTGGCTCCCAGAGCCTGGCCGGACGCTTGCCACACGCGAGCCGCCGGCAGTCTGAGCCGAAATCCACGGAGATCGTCCGGGTGACGGATCGGTCGATTCGAGGTGATGTGTCGCGAGCCATAAACCCAGGTATCCAAAACTCGCACGCCGTACCGCTTCAACAGCTCGTCCCACAGCGGTTGGATCAGCGGTCCGTGAGCGACTTCCAGCATGTGGTCCAAGTCACGAAAAGCGTAAGCCGCGTCGAAAGCGCCCAATTCCGGATACCACATGGCCAGGAACGAAGGGCCGGCGATGGCCAATTCCAGTTCGCCTGCGACCAACTGTTCCAGCAGTTCTTCTTCGCTGCCCAATTGCGCGGCGGGATAAACGGTCAGTTCCAGCCCGACATCGGCGGCGGCGATTCGATCGGGCAAGTGTGCCGTGCCATGAGCATGCGTCGGTGATCGCACTTCGTACACATGTGCCAAACGCAACCGGACCGGCCGTCCCTCCGGCGGTTGCGGCTGGCATCCGCCGAACCAGGCGCAGGCGACTGCCAGCAAGACCGGCACTGGTCGGAACGGGGCACGCATCCTTCTCCCTTTCGAATCGCTGCGGCAGCCACACCTACCCGATGACAAAACGACCCTTATTTCGAGGCCGTCGCTGTTGGAAAATCTTGGTTCATCCAATGCACTATACACGAAATCGATAAATGCAGGTATGACGATACACCTGCTCGGGCCGCACCGTGATGGGAGGAAAGTGAGCGTGATGAACGGCACCTGGCAGATTGCCCGTTTCCAAGCAAACACCACCAAACTGCGGATAATGACATCCCGACTTGCCTTGTAAGCTGCCATCCAATTGGTTGCCGGTATACAAGACCAGTGCGGGGGCGTCGGTCAACACGTCCATCGTCCGACCGCTGGCCGGATCGCCCAGCGACGCGACTCGGCGAACTTGGCCCGCCGCGTTTCGCAGTCGGTATGCCAGGTCATATCCGGGCACTTGCCCTGCCCGCTGGCCCACTCGCTGGCCGATCCGCATGGTTTGCTGGAAATCCAGCGGCGTTCCGCCTACGGGCAACAATCGGCCGGTCGGCAGGGTTTCTGCGTCGGTTTCCGAGTATCGATCGGCATCGATTTGCAAGGCATGTTGCAGGATATCTCCCGCGCCGGCACCGGCCAGGTTGAAATAGCCATGATGGGTCATGTTGATCGGGGTCGGCCGATCGGTCACCGCCTGATATTCGATGCGTAAGCTGTGATCGTCGGCCAACTGGTATACGACTTCCGCCTGTACCCGTCCGGGGTAACCTTGATCGCCGTCGTCGCTGACGATTCGAAAACGGACCGCTGGTCCTTCGGCCCGCGATATCGGTTCGGCCTGCCACACTCGCCAACTGAATCCCTGCTGGCCGCCGTGCAGATGATGATCCCCGCTGTTGCAAGTCAATCGATAGGTGGTACCGTCCAGTGTGAACTGGGCACGCGGGATACGAAAGGCGACTCGGCCGACCACACAGCCGAAATAAGGACTGTGCGATTGATACGAGTCCAGATCATCGAACCCCAACACAACGTCTGCCGGTCGGCCATCGCGATCGGGCACCAGCAACTCGGTGACGATCGCCCCGAGGCTCATCGCTCGGACGACCAATCCGCTTGTGCTGCGCAGCGTGAACCGTTCGACGTCCTGCCCATCTCGAGTCCGTCCGAAAGTTTCGCGTTGCAGGTTTTCCATCCTACCACCCGCTATTCTGTCAGTTGCATCAGGGCGTTGAGCACATCCTTGGCTTCCTGGACACCGCCCAGTTGCTTTGCCATCTCTTTGGCCATCTTCAGATGCTCGAAGTTCAGCTCCGTCTCCGAAACCGCATGGGTCGTTTTCACTAGCGTCGATGGGGACGTCGCTTGGGCTGTCGACGCGGCCGTTT
>SKVE01000004.1 GCA_007129635.1 Planctomycetaceae bacterium | reverse complement strand
ATGCTGAGCGAAACCGCGCGCGAACATGCCTCGTTGGTGTATCGGCTGAGCGATGCATCGGGTGCGCGCATTCGGCGGATCGTCGATATTCCCGATGCCAAACGCGTCCTGGAAAAACATAATCTAGCACGACTGCACGAGTCTGGTTGGCTGGAAGACGCAGTGAGTTTTACGGAGGAGGAGGGAACCGACGTATGAACGTGCTCATCATTCCCGAGGATTTCCGCAAGGATCAGTACATCCTTCGGCCGATCATCAAGCGGATGTTTGCAGAAATTGGCAAGCCGAACGCCAATGTACGCGTTTGCCTGAATCCATTGCTCGGCGGTGTCAGCGAAGCACTGAAATGGGAACGAATCGCAGAAATTATCCATCGTTACCAGAACATGATCGATTTGTTCCTGCTGCTGGTGGATCGCGACGGGGTTGTGGGACGGCGCTCCTCCCTGAACGCACTGGAGAAAAAGGCCGCCGAACTATTGCCGGCCGGAAGAATGTTCTTGGGAGAGAACGCCTGGCAAGAAATCGAGGTTTGGGCGATCGCGGGTCAAGTGCTCCCCAAGAAGTGGAGCTGGCAAGATATCCGAAACGAGATCAATCCCAAGGAGGTCTATTTCGTCCCTTTGGTGCGTCAACGCGGTCTTGAGCGCGAGGCGGGCAACGGGCGAAGGACTTTGGGAAAGGAAGCAGCATCGAATTACGGGCGCGTTCGAGCACGCTGCAAAAAGGACGTGGAAGCCCTGGAGAAGAGAATCAGCCGCTGGCTGCGAGGATGAGAACAATGTCCAAACTACCCTGGAAACCGTGGCACGAGGTTGTCAAGCTTCGTGCAGACCTGCTCTCCGGCGATCTGCCCATGCATCTGTTTGCCGCGGATTTGTACGAGGTGATGATGCAGAACGGCAAGTTGCCGATCTATGAAGATCCGGTGCAGTTCTTCGGGCTTACTTATCCTACCCACAATCTCCGCAACCTGGCGCGGGATGTGTGCTTGCGCCTTCAGGGGCTCAGCGACAAAGCAATTCGTCAGCTTGAACTGATGTACGGAGGCGGGAAGAGTCATTCAGAAATCACGATTCGCCACTTGGTCTTTGACCCGAACAACTTACCCGATCTGCCAGCGGTGCGCGAGTTCATCGAGACGATCGGCCAAACGCCGCCAAAGGCGAGAGTAGCAGCCCTTTGCTTCGACAATCTGAACGTCGAAACGGGGATGGAGGTGCGAGGCCCTGATGGCAGCCTACGCAGACTCAGGCATCCCTGGAGTTGTCTCGCCTACCAAATCGCTGGCGATGATGGTCTGAAATCACTGCACGCCGAAGGTCAGGCCGAAGAACTGCAGTCGCCTCCTGCCACGGCGGACATGGCCAAGTTGCTGGCGATGCCGTCGGAACAGGGATTGGGTACGCTGATCTTGCTGGATGAAGTCCTGTTGTATGCCAAACTGAAGGTGCAACTCGACCCCGGTTATATGGATATCCTCATTGCCTTCTTTCAATACCTGACCCAAGCGGCATCCAAGGTGGATCGTTGTTGTGTCGTGGCTTCGTTGTTGTCCAGCGAACCCGAGGACCAAGCGGATTTGCGAGGAAAAAGAATTGTTTCCGAGTTGTACGATATCTTTCAGCGCAAACGGGAAGAGGCCGTCCAACCTGTCGAGAAGGATGATGTTGCCGAGGTGTTGCGGCGACGGCTCTTTGACTCCAAATCGGCCGAGAACCGTGGAAGATGGCGCCAGCACGTCATCGCCGCAATCAACGGCATCGTCGCACTGGACGACCAGACGGCGAAACAACAGGCCAAAGCCGAAGAGACCTATCTCAAGAGTTTTCCGTTCCACCCCGAACTGACGGAGGTGTTCTACAGCAAGTGGTCGACAGGGATCGATCGGTTCCAGAAGACTCGCGGCGTGCTGCGGACTTTCGCTTTGGCGCTGCGGGAGGCGGAGAAATGGGACCAGAGTCCATTGATTGGTCCGGCGGTATTCCTAGCGGCACCGGATCAAATGGGATTATCCGAGAGCGCCCGCGAGTTGGTATCGATCGCGGATACCATCGTTTCCGACGGCCAAGCGACGCGGTGGACGGGAATCCTCGAGAACGAACTGGCCTCCGCGCGACAGGTACAAGCAGATTCCGTGGGCCTGAAACTGCGCGAAATGGAACAGGCGGCGATGGCCACCTTCTTGCACTCGCAGCCAACGGGCCGCAGCGCCAAGACTCGCGATTTGATGCTCCTGCTCGGTCCGTGCCGCCCGGACAGGATCGAGTTGGAAAAAGGCCTTGACCGCTGGGCACGGAACAGCCACTGGCTGGATGACAGAAATATCCCGGAGAAAGACGGCTCGCTGCCTGCGGAATGGCGTTTGGGTAACCGGCCGAACTTGACCCAGATGCATGCGGCGGCGATGGTGCATATCCACGACGACGTGGTCAGAGACCGATTGCTCAACGAGATCGGAAAGCTGAAGTCGCTCACCAGCGGCGCTTCCGCATCGGGCGTGCGTGTCCACGTCCTGCCGACCAAGCCCAAAGACATCGAGGACGACGGGCTTTTCCACTACGCGGTTCTACCGCCCAGTGCGGCATCGGATTCGGGAAAGCCCGCGGCCGACGCGAGACGTATTCTGGAAGAAACTACCGGTCCGGAGAAACCACGCGTATTTCGCAACGCTGTTCTTTTGCTCGCCCCGTCCAAGGACGGGCTGAATGTCGCTGAGGCCCGTGTGCGGGACTACCTTGCGTGGGTTCAGGTCTTGGACGAAGTAACGCCCAAGACTGAAGAAGAGAAGAAACAGAAAGCCGCCGTCGATGTCGCACGACTGCAAACGCTGCAAATGAACATGAACAAGGCGAAGGGTCGTATTCCCGAGGCCATTCAGCAGGCGTACTGCATTGTGATCACGGTTTCCGATAAAGACCAAGTGCAGGCTTTCAAGATCACCGTCAGCGACGATTCGCATTTCACCACCATCAAGACCGATAAACGGTCGCGCGTTCAGGACACGGCGATTACGGCGGATACGCTGTTGCCGGATGGTCCGTACAATCTCTGGCGAGACGGGGAGACGAGCCGACGAGTCAAGGATCTAGCGGGCGCGTTTGCACAGCTTCCGCACCTGCCCAAGATGCTCAAATCGCAGGCAATCAAGGAAACCCTGGTGGATGGCTGCGCGCAAGGTACGTTCGTGCTCAAGCTGAGCCGTCCTGATCGTACATTTCGCACGTGGTGGCGAACGCGTCCGGATGATGTGACGATGGACGACCCCGCCATCGAACTGGTGCTACCGCAGGCGGCGGAACTGGGCGATATCCCCGGGGATCTGCTGGCGCCGAAGGTGCTGCCCGATCTGTGGACGGCTGACGAAGTCACGGTCCAGATGGTCATCGACTACTTCAACGGGACGAAACAAGTCCAGGTCGATAAAGGCGGTTTTACAGAGGCCGTTCCCGTGCCCAAGGCGTCAACCGAGGTGATCGAGGCTGCCATCGACAATGCGGTCAGCGCCGGCAAGATCTGGCTGTCATCGGGACCAGCCAGTCTGCTGGGCGAGCCCCTTCCCGTAGGCGTATGCAATCCGATGGCGAAACTGCAGACGCCACCGGAACCCATTTCCGTTGCGGCGATTCTCCCGGAGAACTTGCCCGGTGCATGGAGTGACGGCCAGACGACCGCGCTAGCGATCGCCACCGCACTGTCGCAGCAGGCAGGGGTCACGTTGCCCTGGAAGACGGTGCGGGATGCCATCCGCGGGGCAATCCAAGCTCGTTTCCTGACGCTTGCGGCAGATTCCGGCCCATGGCCTGGTGACCTGGCTGCTGCCCAAACGGTGAAATTGCAAGTCGCCACTGCCGGGGCCAGCACTGGCGCCGTTGCTGGTGTTGCCGCCGGAAGTGTGGCCAGTGGGTGGACGGACGTGGTAGCAGAGTCGAAGCGACTTGTGGCGGAGACAGAGCTAGAGCCATCGGGGATTCAGGATCTGGCCGACTTGATGCCCGAGTTGCTGGACCTCAAAAACAAGTGGAACACACCTCTATCGTTTCGGATCCGCATTGAATTCGGTGACGGGAAAGAGTCACCGAGTCTCGAAGCCACGGGGAAGATGAACGAACTGCTGGAAGGTTTGAAGGACGGGTTCAGCTTGCGGTAGTATCGACCGGATAATCGAACGATCGACCATCCGTATCGCCAATACCGACGGCTACGGCT
>SKVE01000336.1 GCA_007129635.1 Planctomycetaceae bacterium | reverse complement strand
TTCGATCGCTTGCGCCAGCGGTTGCTCGAAGACGGTCAGATCCTCGAGTCGCGTGATCCGAACCGCCAGACCCGAAGCGTTTGGCCCGCGGAATTGGAGGGTGTGGTGGTCGATGACATTCAGGCGCAATTCGAAGGTCATTGGCCGACAGCCGGTGCGATCGGACCATTCGTCGGGTACGGGTACCGGCACGACGACAACGAGGATCAAGGCACGAAGCGAGCGCGCTTCCAGGCTCGCTTAGAGCCCGGGCGCTACGAAGTTCGTTTGGCCTATTCGGCTCATGGCAATCGAGCCAGCAACGTGCCGGTGGTGGTCCATCATGCCGACGGCCAAAGCGAAACGAGCGTCGATCAAAAACAGACGCCGCCCATCCGGGGACTGTTGATGTCGCTGGGCACCTTCACGTTTGGGGAAGCGCCGGCGGTGGTCGAAATCTCCAATCGCGGCACGGACGGCCATGTGATCGCGGATGCCGTCCAGTTTATCCCCGTCCCGGCAACCGCAGGCCAGGACGATTGATCGAAGCGGCACTTAATCTGCAGCGGCTGGGGCCTGGTCCAAATCGGCCTTGGCCTGCTGCAGTCGCTGGGTGGCCGTCTGACGGGCCTTGGCGATCAGCTCGGGTACATTGACCGGCGCACCGCCCAGTCGCTTGCTCTCGTCCGCTGCGTCCATCAAGGCGTAGATGGCGATCGTCTGTTCGGCTGGCACACGGACTTCGCCGGTCCGGAACATGTGGACGATGTCCACCACTAGAGGCCCGTAGCCGCGAGAGGCACCCAGTCGAAAGGTGCCTTTTTCCGTGAAGATCGTACCGCCGAACCCGGGATTGCGTTCCCGCATGCCGCGCACAGTGCCGATCCGCCCGTCCTTCCATTTCGCCACGACCACGTCCTGGCCTTCGGTATGCGTGCGGCTGACGGTCTCGATGTCCGGGCCCATGATGGTCACCAGCGTTTCGACCGCGTGGATCAGGTACCAGTACAGGTCCGGATGCGATGGCTCCATGGACGCCGGACCATGGGTATCGGCCCCAAGCACTCGGCCATGCTCTCCGGCCGCATGTTCCGCAGCACCTTCGATGTAGCGCAGCGAAGAACTGGTGAACGTCGGCACGCCCAATTCTTCCGCTGCGTCGTAAATGGCGATCAGATCCGCCAGCGACGCCGAGGCTGGTTTGTCGGTAAAGACCGGCTTGCCGGCTTGTAACACCTTCAAAGCTTGCGCCAGACGAGGATGGCCATCGTTGGTCGTCAGTAACACGGCATCGACCTGCTCCAACAATTCATCGATCGAATCGACAATCGGCACGCCCAGTTTCACCATCTGTTCCGTAATGCCGGGTTGCCGCACCACGCTGACCTCCAAGTCATAGCTGCCTTTGACCGTGGCGGCTACCACGCGGAAACCGGCTAGTTCGCTCTGCTCATCAGCATCGTTCAGCAGACGCGTGAAGGCTGGCGCGTGGGACGTGTCCAATCCGATGATCCCGACGCGCATCGGCTCGTCGGCTCGAACGAAACTCACAAGCGGAACGGTCAAAAAGATGGCTACGAAACAGAAGGCGGCTGCGATGGAATGTTTCATAAGACTCCTCCAGTCTTCGCTCGAGAACAACAAACGTGGGGCAGACAACCATGTTGCCTGAAAGCACATTCAACTCGCCCACGCAAAGCGCTCTAGCGTGCACTGGCCAGTGGAGCTTGTCAATCACCCGTTTCCCGCTAAGTCGCCGGGTGGTTGCAGACCGGACAGCAAAACACTAGGCTAACGGCAGGATCCATGAGCCGAAGATGTTAGCGTCGAGCGATTGGTTCATCGGCGCTGATAAGACGGAAGGGGTCGGTTCCATCGGATACGTTCCCACAACGACACTCACCTGCCACCCATCCCGCCACGAGGAGATCATCATGCGATTCACGATCTTGACTGTTCTGCTGATTGCGACATGTCTGAGTACGGCGAGCGCGGAACAGCCTGCGGTGCGGTTCGACTTCTCGCGTGGCACCCACGGCTGGATGCCGGCCAATCAAGTAGAAAATATGCGGGTATCTGCCGAGGGGCTCCAGTTCGAATGCGTGGGGAACGACCCCTATATTGTTTCTCCACCAGTCAAAGGGATGCCGCTGGGAAACCGCGTGCAACTGATCATCCGGATGCGATCCGAGGCGAATCAGCGCGGCGAGATATTCTTTGGTCGCTCGTTCACCGCCCAGAATTCCGTCGGCTTCACCGTCCAAAACGATGGTCAGTGGCACGAGTACCAGGTAATCTTGCCGCCTCAGGAAAAGGGGGCTCGATTGCGAATCGATCCGGCGACAGCCGAGGGGCCGGTCACGATCGCTTGGATCAAAGTGTTTGACATGCAACCGCTAAGCGCTGGCCCCTTGCCGTCGCCGACCGCCGTGGACCTCCAGCCGCCGCTGCATTCGGTGCGATCCGGGGACTTGATGCTGGCTCACAGTGGCCAGCAGTGGGACGCGTTCGGCGTATGGATCGACGGGCAAAAGATGGCTCGATCCCATGGAAATCCCCAACTGGGTGTGGTGGTGAACGACGACCCGGTTTACCTGGATCTAACTGCTGCGACGTTGGAGGTGACGATCCCGACCGAAGGGGAAATCCACGTGACGGCCAGCCTGCAGGATGCGGGAGGGGCAAACTGGCAGGTACGTCGGGCGTTCGTTGCAGGCGATGATGGGGCGATCACCGTGCGAACCGCAGTGTCGGTCGACCAGCAACGATCGCTGTTTCACGTGCCCATGCTGACCTTGCTGGCCGGTTGGGGAACGTTCGGCGAGGAAAAGCAGCAGGGGGTGTTGCCCGGGGTTGAGTACTTGGAGAACGAACCGAGCAGCAGCGAGGCGGATGTTCGTGGCCCGCAGGCCAACCGGCGGATCGTGGAAAATCATAAGCTGTGTTTTCCCATGATGAGCATCGTGGCTGAGGACCGCTACGTCGGATTGATTTGGAACCGTGACGATCGGCCGGCCTCTGTCTTCGATTCTCCGGACCGCATTTTCGATTCCGGCAGCCACCTGATGGGGCTTTGGTTGCCTGGAGTAGGACCGCATCGGCTGGAAAACGAACTGGATGTACTGCGTCCGCTGAACATCCAGCCGGACCAACCGTTGACGCTGACGGCCACGCTGATCGGCGGTCATGGCCAGCACGCCAACTCGCCGGTCCAGCATTACGTGCGTCTTGCCAGTGGCCTGCCACCGGTTCCCGAATATGATACGGGTTTCGACGCGGCAGTCCGTTTATTGGCCCATGGTTGGCTGGATTCCGCGTTGCACGAGGACGGCACGTGGCGTCATGCGGTCTGGGGCGATCAATTCCCGGCTCGACCGGCTGCCGATGCACCCGGCTACATGCTGTGGTTGGCCGAACATACCGACGATGCCGAACTGGCTGAACGGCTGCGCGCCGCAACTCGCCGGGGCCTCGAGCGGTTGGGCGATCCGGGCAACTGGGAAGCTCGCTGCTCGCACGTGGCTCGGCCCTTCGCCCCGCTGCTGTTCGGCCAGATCGAACCGTACGCCCAGCGTCGCCTGGCCGCTGCGAGTCAATCGCTCCGCAGCTTCGACGATCAGGGACTGGTCCGTTACCGACCTCAGGCCGGGCGGCCCGATTACGGATCGACCCATTGGGAAGATCATGCGAATGGGCTGAGTGCCCTGCGGCTGGAACCGATCCTGGAAGCGGCCGTCTTTACCGGTGACGCCGACCTGGCCGACCAGGCGCTCGCGATACTGGACAAGCAACTAGAAGTCTACCACAACACGGTTCCACGCGGCGCCCAGACATGGGAAATGCCGCTGCACACGCCCGACATCCTGGCCAGCGGGCGCGTCGTGGCGTGCTGTAATCTGGCATATCAACTGACCGGCGACCCGAAGTATCTGGAAGCAAGTCGCCATTGGGCATGGACCGGTGTATCGATGGTCTACCTGGACCCGCCCACCGATGGACCCGTCGGTCTGTACGCAACCACCGCCGTGCTGGGCGCCACCAATTGGACGGCACCATTCTGGATCGGGTTGCCTGTTCAGTGGTGCGGGTTGGTCTACCGTTCGTCGCTCCAGGAATTGGCTCGATTGGACTCCGAGCAACGCGAATTCTGGAACCAGTTGGCGGTCGGAATCACGCGGTCGGGTTTGCAGCAGTCGTTCCCGTTGGACGACCCGCAGCATCAGGGATTGTTG
>SKVE01000169.1 GCA_007129635.1 Planctomycetaceae bacterium | reverse complement strand
CGAAAACCGAGGCCAGGGCCTCCATCCGCCGCCGAATCCACTCGCGGCGAAACGAGTAATCGATACCCGTTCGGTCATCCCGTCCGGCCAGAAATGCCTTGCGAATACATCGCTGTAACGCGTGTACAATGCAAACCTCACCCGCATCAAACTGCTCGCTTCGTAGCGGTCGTCCCATGTCATGTCTCCTTATTTCATGAATTCTAATCAATGACTCAGCTTTGTCAATAGATAGATGGGTGGCACCTATTTTTTCGATGCGTTGGAGGAGGATGCCTGAAATGGACCTGTCGATGTCAGCGTGATATCGGGTTAGCGCGGGGCGATTTCGTAGGTCAACACGGCACCGTGCTGGTCCAAAATGGCTACGTCGGCGGTAAAGACCAGGTGATCGCCTTCAACGGTTCTCGGCACTTCTGCCAATCGCTGCCCACTGGTGGACAGTGCCCAGATACGGTAGTCAGCCGCATCCTGTAACTGGATACGGACCTGGGCTTTGCCCGCGCGGACCAGATGCGGCAGCTTGCCCCAGTCCAGCAGGGTTTGTCGAGCTCGTTCGGCGTAGCGGATCTCGGTGTTCTGCAGATCGGTCAAGTGCGTGACCAACAACCGATGACTGCGAGTAATCGGCTGATCGTCCAGGGCGCTGACCCAAACCGTGGCATCGGTATCCAGGATGGCGATCTAAACGCCGTGGGCCGTCTGAATGTGCTCGCCCGCCGGTGCGAAACCGCCCGCAGTACGAGGCGTATCGAGGGTCATGCGGTCTTGGGGGGCTTCGATCGTGATCTCGCCCGTCTCGGATCGGTAGATGTTCCTGGACGGGTCGGTGGGGTTGCTGGCGGACAGAATACCTCGCTGGCGGAGCAGATCGGCCACCTGCTCCCAGCCCAGGGCATACGGATCACCGATCTCGGTTTCCGATGTACCGGCATCTTGTTTGGCTGCTACCCAGTTCCATGGCAGGATCAGATCGTGCGGAAGCGTTTGTTTCGGATCGTCGCTGACCAGCGTACCGACTCGAGTCACCCAGGCGGTCCAATGCCAAGCGGGTGCCAGTCGAGGGATCTGGGACGGCGGATGCGCCAAGTCGTCAGAGGTCATCAAGATGGCGACGCTATGGGGTGCCGGTTGCATGTCGCCTCGCAAGAACAGGCAAATGCTGGCCCGTTCGGCCGCCTGGCTCAACGGATCGGATGCCATGTTGAAGTAATCCATGCGCCCGGGTTGGAAGAGATGGTCGCGGTTATGGCTATAGGCGAATCGCCAGATCGCACCCCAGTCTTGGATGGCCCCCAACGCGCCGGTCAGGATGCCCCCGACACCTCGATAACGTCCGGGGCCAGAGTAGTTGTATTCCGACACGGTGAACGGCTTGTCCAGCAGGCGAGTAAAAGCCAGGTGACGCCCCCCGCTGGCTCCTCCCGCGACCGGACTGGCGTTGTCGCAGCGACTGGGTAAACGCCACGATTGTTCCAGCCATCGCGGGTGATCGACATAGAAGTGGTCGTCCACGTAATCCATATCGGCTCGGACCTGCTGGCTGACCGCATGGTTCGTCCAGCCGTTCATGTTGGTCAACAGTGCCTTGACGCCCAGTTCCTCGCGCAGGAACTCCGTGGCGCGGATGAGAAAATCATGTTCGACCTGAGTCAGAAACAGGATCAAATCCCGCGCGCGACGATCCTGGCCGTACACCGAACCGTCCAGAGGCACGTTGCCGCGTTGCGGGTCCTGATCGTCCCTCAGCAGCGATCCCCAAGCGTCGGCCAGCGAGTCGCGATCTCCGTACTGCCGGAGCAGCCAGCGATTCCAGGCGTGTTGGTAGTCGGGAATATCCTTGGCCAGACTGACGAAATTGGTCAGGTTGCCCTCGTTGATCAACGCCAACCAAGCCAAACCCGGTTCGTCCTTGTACGCACGACCGGTGTACGGATTGACATGTTCCAACCACTGCCGCGAAAAGGCCTTCCAGTTCTCGAACGCGGCCGGGTTCAACGCCGCCAAAACCTTGAAGCGATTCATGGCGTCTTGGCGCGAGTCGACTCCGTCGGGCAAAAAGGGCGCAACGTCCACCGGTCGCGAGACGAACAGGTCCGTGGTCACGTAGATGCCTCGGCGAATGCAAGCGGCGACCAGATAATCCAACTGATCCAGCTTGTCGGTATTCATGCGCAAACGACCTTCGCTGGGTTCGGTCAGTTCGCGTTCGTGATGATGCAAACGCAGTGCGTTGTAGCCCAATCGCACCAGCCGATCGACCAGTTGGTCGGACTGCTGGTGGGTGATGTAATGGGCCGAGAAGCAGAGATTCACTCCATAGAAACGAACCGGCTTGTCGGGTTGCTGTTCGAAGACGAATCGCCCGTCCCCATCTGCCAACAGCCAGCCATGTTTGCCCGCCGGAGCATCCTGCAATCCCATCTCGGAAAAGTCTAAGGCACTGCCGGGCTGGATGTCCAATTCCAGATGCAGCGGAATCCAGTCTTCTCCCGCGACGATGGTCACCGGCGCATCATGCTCGACACGGATACCCCCACGTGCGGTCAACGAAAAATCGATGGCGACAGGCACTTCTGCGGCGAACGGTTGCTGGGTACTGGACGACCGAAAGATACGCACGGAAAAAGAAGGGCCCCATTGCCGATTGTCCTGCAACAGTACCGGCGTGGGTTGGGGAAAGGTCCAAAGAAGCGCCCCCCCACCCGGCAACTCGATCGCCAACCGGCGGATCGAACCCGAAAAGACGACGGTGTCGCCAAATTTCGTCGGAAAAGTCCCGCGACGCTCGTCGGCCTGCCATCGTCCCCCGGCCAACGTCTGGATGGCGAAACTAGCGCCAACCTGCAGGGAATTCAGCACCAAATCTCGATCGGGTGTCATCTCGTAGCGGGCACTCAGGCCTCCATCTTCTTCCACCAGGTCTGCCCAGCCACTCAACTGCCCCCCACCCGGAACGTGGATCTGCAGATGCTGCCTGGATTCTGTAGCCTGCCGTTCGGGATGGGCGGAAGCATCCGCCGAGACCCAGTCCTGGTTATAGACTCCTGCCGTCAGTTCGGCGATTGTCTCTCGACCTTGTGTCAACTGGACTCGGCCGCCCTGGCCCACCAACGCATCCAGACTGGACTCCGCAGCAGAAGCCCCGACCGCCAGGGACCAAGCGAACACCAGGCACGATAACCCGCGACGAAACATCGTTCTGCTCCTATGAGTGTTCTGAACCGCAAAGCATCAGCATGACCACTTCGATTGCGTCGTGCAACCAGGGCATTGCTGTCGCCTTAGATGACAAGGAATTGACATCTTGCCAATCTGCCGGATATGCTAACGTGTTGTTTCGAACATTCCGCGTCAACCAGCTCAGATCAAAAGGAAACCATGTCATGCACGAAAAGAGTATCGCTGTATTGAATGAAGCGGTGGCCGACGAAATGTCTGCGGTGCACCAGTACATGTACTTCCACTTTCACTGCGACGATCAGGGCTATGATCTACTGGCAGATTTGTTTAAGCGAACGGCGATCGAGGAAATGATCCATGTCGAACGGCTCGCCGAGCGAATTCTTTTCCTGAAGGGCGATGTCGAGATGGTCGTTGCCGATGAGGTTCAGAAGATCCAGGAGATTGATAAGATGCTGCAGTGCGCGCGGAAAATGGAAGAGGATAGCGCTCGGCAATACAATCAATGGGCGAACGAATGCGGCGCCAACGCAGATTCGGTGTCGAAGAAGCTGTTCGAGGATCTGGTGGCGGACGAGGAGCGTCACTACGATCAATACGACACGGAACTGGAAAACCTGGCCAAATTCGGTGACCGATACCTTGCGTTGCAGTCGATCGAACGGGCGCGGAACCGTGCCGCAGGACCACCAGCGAATTGACCTTACACCATGGCCCACCGCTTGCGCAAGGTCCATTCCGTGGTCAAGAGCGTGACCAACAGCAGCAGCAGCAACCAGGCATCGCGAGGTGTATCGCCCAACTGCCACTTGGTCTGGATTTCGATGTCCATCTCGGGAGGCTGGTCCCGCAGTTCTTCCAGCACCCCGACCAGTTGTTCGGGAGCGATCAGCCGCCCACCGGCCGCACTTGTCATGGCCGCCAGACGCGCCAGTTGATCATGGTCGGCGGCCGGATTGCTCAGTTCCAGGTCCCGGTCGAATACCAGGAACTCGCTCTGTGCCGTGCCGATCGGTTGGCCTTCCAGTT
>SKVE01000115.1 GCA_007129635.1 Planctomycetaceae bacterium | reverse complement strand
GCCAAGCCCGCTTCCCGCGACGCGTGGGAGCGGGCCGAGGCGGGTAGCACCCCGGCATGCGCCGCGGGGGCTTGCTGCGACATGGCCGATACGGCCATTGATGATGAAGAGGAAGAAACCTCGGAGTACGCACAGTCCGTGCGCTAACTCGGTAGTTCAGCGAAAGGAGAATTGACAATGACCCAGACCTATCTTGAAGAAGTGTCCGGTAACGCCGCCTCGGCGATGGGCACGGCGGCCGAAGCGGTACGCGACTACGCGCAACACGCTTCCGATTCCGTGCAGCATACGGCCCATCAGGCCGCCGGCCATGTGCGTACCGGCTACAACGAAGCGGAACGCTTCGTGCGCAATCGGCCGGGAGAATCGTTGCTTGTGTGTTTCGGAGTCGGTTTGATCGCGGGAGCCGTCATCGCGTTGTCGTTGCGATCCAGCTAACGTCCGATGATTGTCAAGCGGAGACGACGGAAGGCGTCAGCTAGCGTGCAGTGTATTCCCTTGGGAGACCTTGGTTCAGTTCATCCACGGATGGCTAACCTCGCGATTGACACTGACCTAGCAACCTGACGAGGTCCATCCGCGCGTCGAAGCTTCAGGAGGGATCGTGTGCCGGTCGCGTCTGTCTCGTTTCAAGGCAGCGTTTCGACGGCACGCAAACTGAGGACCAAACGAACCATGGATCCGTCAGGGTTCGTGGAGAACGAAAACACGTTGTTTTCGTCAACGGTCCGCAGACTTTTTTAGTGAAAGAGCAAGGATGATGAACTATCGAAATCTTACGATGACAGCAATCGCTGTCGCTCTGGTCGCCGCAAACGCGGCTTCCTACGCGGGGGAAGATGGGAAGCAGTGGACGCACCTTGGTGAAGTCAGCAGCGTCACCGGCAATCGGCTGGTCATGACCCAATCGCAGGACCAGGACAAGTCCTTCACGTTGACGGCCGACGCGAAGGTGACACTGGACGACCAGACCATCGTGGCAGCCGATCTAAAGCCAGGAACAAAGATTCGTGTAACCACCACGAAAGACGACCAGAACGTGGTGAGCCGGATCGAAGCGATCGACGAGCGTCCGGAATTCGCGGACAGCTTGCGCGATGGCAATTTGGTCAGCATCACTGACAACCAGTTGGTCATGACGAGTGTGCAGGGCCGGGAGCATTCCCACACGTTGGCGGCCGACGCGGTGCTGATCCTGGACGGCAAGGCATGCGAGGCGGCCGATCTGAAGCCGGGGATGAAGATTCGCGCGACGACCGAGGGCGCCGACCAAAGCGTGGTCAACCGGGTCGAAGCGTTCGACAAGACGGCGCATAGCCCCAAGACGGCGAACGTCGAGAAGAACCGTCAGGACGGCAAAGTCGTCAGCTTTACCGACAACCGGCTGGTCATGACGGACCTGCAGGGCCAGGAACACTCCCACACGTTGATGACCAACGCCAAGTTGACCCTGGACGGGAAGGCCTGCGAGGCGGCCGATCTGAAGCCGGGCACGAGAATTCGCGTGACGACTCGTGCGGCGAACCGGATCGAAGGGATCGACAAGAATCCCGACTTCGCGAGCAGCATTCGCGAAGACGAAATCTTTCACGGCACCGACAAGCAGTGGGAGCAGCAGCGGACGAACGATCGCAGGGCGACCGAGGGCGCCGACCAGGACGTGACAGATCGAAGCGATGCGATTAACCAAACGTCGGACGCTGCCAAAACCCATCATGATGGCAAAGTCGTTCGCTTTACCGACGACCGGCTGGTCATGACGGACCTGCAGGGCCAGGAGCACTCCCACATGTTGATGGACAACGCCAAGTTGACCCTGGACGGGAAGGCCTGCGAGGCGGCCGCTCTAAAGCCGGGCACGAGAATTCGCGTGACGACTCGTGGCGCCGACCGGATCGAAGGGATCGACAAGAATCCGGACTTCGCGAGCAGCATAAATCGCAGCGATGCGATTGACCAAAGGTCGGACGCTGCCAAAACCCATCACGACGGCAAACTCGTCAGCATCACCGGCGGCCGCCTCGTCATGACGGGCGCGCAGGGCCAGGAACACTCCCACACGTTGATGGACAGCGCCAAGTTGACCTTGGACGGGAAGGCCTGCGAGCCGGCCGATCTGAAGCCGGGGATGAAGATTCGCGTGACGACCGAGGGTGACGACCAAAGCGTGGCGAACCGGATCGAGGCGCTCGACAAGAATGTCGACTTCGCCAGCCTGTAGATCCCAGGCAGCCAACGACAAGTTGCAGCGAAAACGCCAGGTGCTGGTTTCTGACCAGTACCCGGCTGGCTGCATTTAGCACCGTTCGAGAAATAACTGACGCATTTTCTGCCCCCTCACAAGAGTTTGTGAAGCAGCGAGGCCGTGAAGCACCATCCTTCTTGATCTTTCGCCTAATCTTTCTCTTAAACTGTCCTCTGCCTTGCAGGAAAGTAATGAGAGGGATGGGGTGGGATTAGCCCAGATTGGCGTTCCAAATCTTGATCAACGTGTTTCTTGAACGCAGCCTAACAATTCCGCTCTGGCCCTTGTCTTCGTCGCTCCGAGCCATAGGATAAGCACGGTAAGAGGCGGTAAGAAAACCGCGTTGGTCTCGGAGATCCCGACCCACGCGGGCGATTTTGTTACCGCCTCTTAAGGAGTCGCCGGAACGAATGGGCTGGCGGCACCGCGAAAGGACGAAAAGTCTCGGATGACTAGTTGAGGGGCAAGCTGGCTGTGCTGGAAGGCCCGATGACGAGTAAACCGACGCGACTCAACACCCTTGGGTGTTCGGGCACGTCGGTTTTTTTTGCGCTTGGTGGTACGCTTCTCACTGAGCACTGATCTCTATAAGGAGTTGCACGATCATTCTTCGGAGAGACGCAGATGGAAACGGGACAACTTGTCGCCACGCCCGAACGGAATCCTGGTCCGATCACGAAAGAATCGGGCGTGCATCCGGTCGGAACGGGACTTGGCATCACAGTAGGCGGTGTTGCCGGAATTGGCGCAGTCATTGCCACTGGCGCAGTGCTTGGAAGTGTGGTCGGTCCGTTGGGCACTGCGATGGGAATTGCTGCGGGCGTTGTCGCGGGTGCCCTGGTCGGCAAGGGGGTTGCAGAACAGATCTACCCCACCGTCGAGGAACCAGAGTTTGTCGACCGGTATCCGGACAAGAGCTTCGACGACGTGGAATTGGACCTCGAACGTGATTGGCAGCAGGAAAGAGTTGCATCCCGATTACCGTGGGAGAACGCCAAGCCTGCTGGCCGCGACGCGTGAGAGCGGGTCGAGGCGGGCGGCATCTTCCCACACGTTGATGGCCAACGCCAAGTTGACCCTGGACGGGAAGGGGTGCGAGGCGGTCGATCTGAAGCCGAGCACGAGAATTCGCGTGACGACTCTATCGTCTTGGACGACTGCCCAACGGTCTGGCGCAGCCTGAATTCTGGATATCGCCGCATCAAACCGGCGCAGAAATCGCTCGCCCAGGCCCGCCACGCGCTGTTGGTACCCTGCCAGTCGGACGATGGCCCACAGCGTTACGCCCACAGCCAGCGCGCGGCCGATCCGATGCTGGGGCGATGTCCGAGGCGTCTGTAACAGCCACAGTGAGACGCCGCCGAACAAAAAGGCCAGCGCCGTGCCGCCCGGGTTCATGGCCACCATCGCCGGAAAAGCCGTCTTAACGGTTGCCAGGTCCAGAAGCCAGCCGATCAAAACCAGGCAACTCAGGACGATCACGGCCAAGGCGGCGGCCTGGGACGAAAATTGAAAGCGTTTGATCCAATGCGGTTCGATGAGTTAGAATCGATAGGTGGCCGCAGCACCGCTGGTTGTGGGCATGTGCTCTGCGGGGATGACAACGACCTCGCCACCCATCTTCAAAGTGATTTCCGCTAGGTCATCTAAGAGATCGTCGATTTCCGGGTCGGCAAGGCCAGCAAGCTCGATTTGGCCTAAAGCGGGGTCGAACTTGCCGGGAACTTGACGGTCCGCTTCGACCAACAAGATCCCGACTCGGCCGGCAATCAACGCCTGGGCGATATCCGTCAGGTCGGCGGATCCAAGGTGTTTTGATCGCGCTTCCTCGAATTTGTCGACCAGCTTGGCTACCTTTTCCTGAAACTTGGGCTCCATCGCCCGCCAGGCTTCCGAACGAAGATGATCGGCCGAGATCAGCCCAGAATCTAAGCCGATGGCGACGTCCATCAAAAAAGGATTGTGGCTGACTT
>SKVE01000125.1 GCA_007129635.1 Planctomycetaceae bacterium | reverse complement strand
GTCGAACAACGGCATGGCAAGCCCTTCAAGTTTCGGGTTCGATCGCGAAATCATCGAACCAGAACTCGTGGTCCGGATTCGCATCGGGGCCCCATTGCAGATACAGCAGGAAGCGTTGCAAGTATTCCAGGTCGGCGACGGCCTGGCGAACGGTGCGTGCATCGATGTGGATCGTATGCCAGCGGCCGTGATCGATCAAACGATACTCGTCAATGTGATGGTAGCGGCCGACAGGATGGTTTTCGGTGCCGCCGATGACAAAGCCGCGGGGCAGGCCTTCGGCAGAGAAGGGTTCCAGGGCGATCGCCACGGGGACGCCTGGCGGGATACGGTAAGCGAAGCGAACGATCGGGTACTGGTCGATCGACCATTTTCCCGGCGCGATTTTGCAGGTATTCGAGTTGCTCTTGCCCGTCGTTGCGGCTCGAAGATGCACGCAGCGCGAGCCTTCGTATCCGACGTCGTCCACGAAACGCCAGTCGGTCTGGTCGTTGCGATAGAACTTGAAATGATAACCCCACTGCCAACGCGTTTCGTGTTCGAAATCGGCCCAGGCCAGCGGCGGGTTGTCTTCGGGGGGGACGACCACATCGACCGACGTCACGGCGGTCCGTTGTTGGCCGTTCTCCAAGCGAACTTGGGCGGTTACTCCGTGTCGAGCCACACGGTCGTAGGAGTGCGTCGGCTGGATATCGGTACTGGTGCTCCCGTCGCCGAAATCCCACCGCACGGATTCGACATCCTGGCCGTGGGTCTCCAATACGAATCGGACAGGGATGCCGGGGCTGGTGCTTGCTGGCACGGCCAACGCCTCGATGCGATCGGGGTGGACCAAGCCGTACTCGAAAACGCCGATATCCGGGGCTTGACCGGCCCACGGCAGGCTGACCGGGGCGCCATCGGTCCATCGGACCGGGCGATCCAGGTGCAGGAGAGCCGGTTGATAATAGCGGAGTTCGATCCGCTCGATGCGCGCCAATTGGTCGGGCTGCCCCACCGCGATCCAGTCGCCCTGCTCGCCGACGATCCCAAAGCCATCGTAAAAAGCGACGCCATCGCTGACCGGCAGCTCGGGCCCCGAACCCTGGCCGATGGCGATAGCCAGTGGGCGACCCGCATCGATCGCCGGGCTGCTCTCGGCCAGCCGATAGTCCCGATTGGCCGCATCGCGTAGCTGCGGGTCGGCGTCCAGATTATCACCGAATTCGGTCCAGAACCCCTGGTGGACTCGAGTCCGGCGGCCGATTTCTGCCACCGACAGATAATCGCTGCCGTAACGCACCACGTTCTGGCCGGGCGAGGTACCGTGGATCACGTTGTTCAAAAACCGATTGTCGCGTGAAAGATCGTCGGCGACCCACAACTGGATGCCATCGCCCGTCATGTCGTTGCCCGCCACGATGTTGTTGAAAAACGTGTTCTGCGAGATGTTCATCCCGTTGAACTGCCAGCCCTGGCCCAGGTTGTCCACGATCGTGTTGTGATAGATCCGCGAATTCACCAACCGGAAAGGTTCGCGATGATGGTTCGTCGGCGTGCCGCCGACCGGGAAATAGCTGCCCGAATTCAGCGGCGTGTGGAGATTGCCGTAAACGCGGTTGAAGCGGAAGATGCTGTCATGGTACAGGTTTTTGGCGCGCGAGTCGGCCGACCCGGCGCTATCGCGAGCCACGGTGATCACGTTGCCCTCGATCAGCAATCGCCCCGAACTCCAGAACTCGTAGTTGCGTCCCCAGTCATTGCGGAAACAGTTGGCTCGGATCACCCCGAAACGTCCTTGGGTGATTTGCAGCGGACAGTGTCCTGCATTGGCGAACGAGTTGCCTTGGATCAGGAAATGCGAGCAGGTCTGCAGGTCGACCATATTGCCCCAAAAATGGTCTCGGGAAAACAGATTGCCGATCAATCGCAATTGCTGGCTGTGGCGGATCACGCCGCTGGTCCCGCTGCTGGAGAGTTGGAAGTGGCAATTCTGGATCGTGATCGTCTGGCAGTTTTCGATCCGAAACCAGGTCGTCTGTTCGCGCCCGGTCACATGCAACCCATCCAGCTTGATGTGGTTCAGCCCGTCCAACACGACGACCGGCCCCCTGCCCGACTCTAAATACAACTGGCTCTGGTGCCGCTGGGCGGCCTGGAATACGATCGGTCGATCCGGTTCACCGCCTCGAGCCGGGCTCAGTGGACCAGGGTACTGGCCGGGCAGGAAATGGAACGTATCCCCCGGTTCTGCTTCCTTGTTGACTTTGTCCAGCGTCTTCCAAGGGCGATCGATCGTACCCGGGTTCGCATCATCCCCGGAAGGAGACACGTAGATTTCTCGCGCTGCGGACGAAGCAGCCAAAAGGGCGATCAGCCCCACAAGCATTAGATTCCGTAATCCATGAAAGGATGGTCCACGCATGAGCATCGATTTTCGATCCGTCGCAAGGGTGTTATGGAAAGAAGGGGGTTGATTCTGTGACCGGCACCAAGCACTGGTTCGATTCAGTGTGTGGCGCTGATCGCCGCTTGTCAATCGCGAAAGACTCGTCTGGAAACCGACGTCCACATTTGCTATGGTTCGCCACGCCGATGTTCGGCCGTACGGACGTTCGTCCCCCAATTCTCCTCCTCTACGATCGAGTCGACACATGAACAAGCGATGCTTTCTTTGCTTGCTGGTGGCTGCTGTGCTCAGCCAGACCTTTGTGGGAACCGCGTGGGCCGTCCGGCCTTGGGAAATGCTCCTGCCCTTTAAGCGGGTCGACGCGGACAAAGAAAAACAGTACCTGCTGACCGAGAATCACGGTCCCTGGATGATCCTGGCCGCCTCGTTTGCCGGCCCTGGCGCAGAAAGACAAGCGACCCAGTTGGCGTATGAATTGAGGCGGGACCTGAACATCGAGGCGTACATTCATCGCGAATCGTACGACTTTTCCGAACCCGTTCAAGGCCTGGGTTTGAACCGCTACGGAGGCCCCAAAAAGATGAGGCATGCCAACGCTGCCAAATTTGAAGAGTTGGCAGTGCTGGTGGGTAATTATCCGCACGTCAATGATCCGGCGGTCGGGAAAATGTTGGATCGGATCAAGCATGCGCGTCCGGAATGCCTGGATATCGAAAAGAACGAAGAGACGACTCAGCGTTTCGTTGGATTACGTGAACTTCATCGCCGGCTGTCTCCCAGCAATCAGCGACGCGAGCAAGGCCCCATGCGCAGCGCCTTTGTCACACGCAATCCGTTGCTGCCTCGGGAGTTCTTCGTCCCCGATGGACTCGATCCGCTGGTGGAACGCATGAATCGTGACCTGCCGCACAGCCTGCTGAAGAACAGGGGCCGGTACACGGTACGCGTGGCCTCGTTCCGTGGCGCTTCGACCATGAAACTGGACGAGATCCGACGGCAAGGCCCGGGATTGCCCAGCAAGCTGGAAGAAGCGGAAATGAACGCTCACCGGATGGTCAAAGCGTTGCGGAAGCAGGGCGTCGAGGCGTACGAGTTCCACGACCGCTACGAAAGCATCGTCACGATCGGCAGCTTTGCGTCGTTAGGCAAGGATCTGCCCGACGGGCGGTTGGAGCTGGATCCGAGGATCATCGCCATCATGCAGAAGTATGGAGCCCAGCAACAGCCGTTGCCCGGCCAGGCGTCCGTCGGATTGGCTCCTCGAGAATTGCAAGGCATCCCGTTCGATATCCAGCCCATGCCGATCGAAGTGCCTCAACAATCGATCGCCGCCGCTTACGCGCCCAGCAATCGATTGTTTCAGTAGTAGTATCGGTTAAATCTCGAATGCCTAGAGACGGCACTTTCTTGCCCGATCTCCCGATCCTCATGGGCGGCAGCAGCGTCTGTCGCTCCCGGATGATTCCGATCGGCGCTCGCTCAGACGGGCCTGGGTCATGCGTTCGCGCATGCCGCCCTCTTTCAGAAGATTCTCTTCCATTTTGCGGATTAGGTGTTCTGCGGATGTGGTGTTCGGGATCGGCGATCCGTTGGCCGAGATCCTGCACTTGGACGCGCAGGCCGGTCCGTCAGCCACGAAGCATTTGGATGTGCTGGCGTATAATGTGCTGCTGCACCGTCAGTACCGGGTGCCGGTGCGTAGCATTGTGCTGTTGCTTCGCGAGCAAGCGGTGCATCCGAATATGACGGGCCGCGTGCAATATGGCACTCGCCTGGAACGTGGTAGAATGGAATTCGGATTCGAGGTGATCCGGCTGTGGGAAATCCCCGC
>SKVE01000179.1 GCA_007129635.1 Planctomycetaceae bacterium | reverse complement strand
CATTACCGTCTTCCTGGCGATGGTGATCCTGTATGTCATCATCCGCTATGTCGTGGTCCGACCGTTGCAACACCTGCGGGACGTCAGCGAACAGATCAGCCGAGGCAACACGTCGCTACGGGCCGAAATCCGAACGAACGATGAATTCGAGGAACTGGCGAACGCGTTCAATCGCATGCTGCGACACCTGACGGAAGCTCAGGCCCAATTACAGCAGGTCAATACCGATCTGGACGCCAAAGTCGATCAACTGGCCCAATTGAACATGCGGTTGTACGAGATGAATCGGCTGAAGAGCGATTTCCTGGCCAACATGAGCCACGAATTGCGCACACCGTTGAACAGCATCATCGGGTTTTCCGAAGTCTTGCACGGCATCGACACGCTGAACGACAAACAGAAACGGTACGCCCAAAACATCCGGAAGTCTGGCCGAGTGCTGCTGGACATGATCAACGATATTTTGGACCTGGCGAAGATCGAAGCGGGTAAGATGGACCTGCGATTGACCGAGTTCCAGATCGGCACGCTGGTCAGCGCCCAATGTGACATGGTGCGTTCGTTGAGCGAAGAAAAAAACATCGATCTGGCAGTCGACATCCAGCCCGATCTTCCCGTCATGTTTCAGGATCAAGGGAAGATCCAGCAAGTCATGCTGAACCTGCTGTCCAATGCCATCAAGTTTACTCCGGAAGGCGGCCGGATCACCGTGCGCATCCAGCGTGCGGCAGACCAGCGACTGGAGCTGTCGGTGGCCGATACGGGCGTCGGCATCGCCGAGGAGGATCGGGACATCATTTTCGAGAAGTTCCGGCAGAGCGGCCAGGCGATCGGTGACGGCAACCTGACTCGCGAGCATACCGGCACGGGACTAGGCCTGTCGATCGTCAAAGAATTGTGCAAGCTGCTGGGTGGCGAGATCACGTTTGTCAGCGAGCTGGGGCGGGGTAGCACGTTCACCGTACGGCTGCCCTGGACGTTGTCCGTGCGATTACGAAACAGTTCGCACCTGGATGCCCAACTGGACGAACTGGCCCAAGCCGCACCGCTGGAAAGGGCTCGCTCCCGCACGTCCGCCGTCGCCGCCTCGACGTAGCGTTGGAACTCGCGGGAAAGAAGAAAAGGTGGAAAAGGTGACAGGCACCAAATCTGGAGACAATAGAGAACCTAGGATGACACCTAGTTTTTAATGCCCTTCTTAGGTCGCCACATGGCGTTCCCCGCTGTACGCAATGACGCAAGGCCACTGCGCAGCCCGGTCTACGAAGTTGGCTCCGCAGTTCATTTCGCTCGACGTAGCGAACGACCTGATAGAAATAATCCTCCGTCTGCACGAGAAATGACTTGTAGCGTCCCTGATTGCGGCGGACCGTACCCCGTCTCATGCCCACCAAGTTTACCCAGAGTCGCCAAACTCGTCAAATTTGGTGCCTGTCACCTTTTTTCCTTCGCAACCGGGTGGGCAGCGCCCCGTTGATTTTCATGCCGGGCGAGGCGTAAAATCTTCACTCGGATACGGTTTTGACGGGAAACATGCAAGACAAAGGCAAGCGGCAAGATGGCAGATTCGCAGGGGACACCGGGCGTGGCAGCGGTTTTGGACAAAGTGCAAGCGGCGGTCGAGCAAGGGCAGTTGACGGCCAGCGCGGCCGAGAACATCCGAGCGTGGCTGACCGAACCGAGGTATGCTGAATACGCTTCGCAGGTGATCGAGCATGTGGACCAGGCGAAATGGAGGCCGCTGGATGACGCCTTCTGGACCGTGATCCCATTCGGCACGGGCGGGCGGCGCGGTCGCATGTATCCGATCGGCTCGAACGCCATCAACGACCGGACGATCGGCGAGAGCGCACAGGGGTTGGCAGACTATGTGAAGCAGCAGCACACGGGCGGTGGCGAGTTGTCGTGTGCGATCGCCTACGACACGCGGATCAACTCGCGGCACTTCGCCGAACTGTGCGCGGGGATCATGGTGGCTGCCGGGTTCCGCGTGTACTTCCTGGACGATTACCGCAGCACGCCCGAACTATCGTTTTTGGTGCGATACAAGCGGTGTTCGTGTGGCATCATGGTGACGGCCAGCCATAATCCGCCCAGCGATAATGCGGTCAAGGTCTACTGGTCCACCGGTGGCCAGATCCTGCCGCCGCACGACCAGGCGATCATCGAACGGGTGATGAACGTCCAGGAGATCCGTCGCGAGGATTTCCAGACCGCTGTCGCCGATGGCCGCGTGGTGATCTGCACCGAGGAGAGCAATGCCGCGTTCGTCCAGGCCGTGGTGGCGCTGCGTTTTCCGGGACCGCGGGATCTGAAAGTGATCTACTCGCCGCTGCACGGGGTCGGCGCGTCCGCCGTCTGCCCGGTACTGCAGGCGGATGGGTTTACGGACGTCGAGGTGTTTGAATTGCATCGCGAGCCGAACGGTCAGTTTCCCAACGTGCCCGGCCATGTCTCGAACCCCGAGAATCCCCAGGTGTTCGAAGCGATCATCGAGCGCGCCCGGGAGATCAACGCGGATCTGATCCTGGCCACCGACCCCGACGCAGACCGGATGGGCTGCGCCGCGCCGTTGACACTGGCTGCCGACGCCCCGTGGGCAACGTTGACCGGCAATCAACTGGGCTCGCTGCTGGTCGACTTTGTCCTGGAAAACATGAGTGGGCTGACGCCCGACCATTACCTGGTCAAAACGCTGGTGACATCCGAGATGATCCGTCGTATCGGGGAGTCTTACGGTGTTCGCACGTACGGCGATCTGCTGGTGGGATTCAAGTGGATCGGCGGGACGATGGACGACGTCGGCCCGGATCGGTTCGTGCTGGGGTTAGAGGAATCGCACGGTTACTTGATGGGCCAGCACGTTCGAGACAAGGACGGCGCGGTGGCGTGCATGCTGATGGCAGAACTGGCCGCTGCGGCCAAAGCGGCTGGCAAGTCGGTGCACGAGAAGCTGGATGATCTGTACTGGCAGCACGGGTACCACTGCGAAGCTCAAGTCAATCTGTTCATGGAAGGCTCGGAGGGCATGACTCGCATCAAGGCGCTGATGCAGTTGGTGCGGGAGAAGCCGCCGTCCACCCTGGCCGGGATCGACATCGCTGCCGTTCGTGATTACGGCAGGGGCCAGCGGCGGGTGACGGGCGGCCAGGTCGAGCCGCTGGCAGGCCCGACGGGCGACCTGGTGATGCTGGACCTGGCCGAACCAGGCAACTACGTGGCCGTCCGCCCTTCGGGCACCGAGCCCAAGGTCAAATTCTACACGTTCGCGTTTGTGCCCGCCGAGCAATTGGCGGACCTGGACCAGACCAAGGCCGATGTCCAACAGCGACTCCAGCAACTCGAGACCGAACTCCGCGCGTTGGCCGATCAGGTGTAACCCCCTCGACTTGGTAAACGGAAAACGGGGCGGCAGCGTTTCGTACAACGCCGCATATTTTTCTTGGCTTGCAGGCTTCGAAACTCGCTCGACATTTCGCGGCTGATCCGTGCCCCGGCTTTGCCATCCGTGCTACCCAAGGCCAAGGGGCAACTCCCTTTTCTAACAGAGCTCCCTTTTTTGACAGAGCGTAGGCGTCCGAGCGGTTGTCAACCCCAACGTTGCATCAAGCTCACTCGCAGGACCAATTGCCAATCCGTCTTATCTTTATCTGCGAACACGGGGGGGAGTGGTTGGGCGCTTTTACCCCAATCGCGGCAACAAAAATTGCGGCAGCCAAGAGTCTGTTTGCTGGAGTACACGGTCCAGTTCGTCGATCGGAAGCAATCTGTCTTGTCCTACAGAGCGGCCCAAACTGGCTTCCCGTCGTAGCCCTGTCGCATTCGAATCGACGGGTTGTTCGCCGATCTCGGTGGATCGATCCGAGGCCGACCATGGTTTGGACGGAACGCAAATCCGATCGGGCACACGAGGTCGATCGACGCCCTCATAGACGGTCGATTGTTGGGCCATCGATTCGTTCGAGTGGTCCAACCATTGTGCGGTCAGAGGTAGGTTCTGTTGATCAACCGCCTGCGTCGTCTCGTCCATTTGGTTCCGTGCGGCCGGCATCGGTTGCTGCCTGACTGGCTTGATCGAAAGTTCCGCAAGGCGGCCTTCACGCTGGACGATGGGCGCCGTCCAGCCGACTGGTCGTGGGACCGAAGATAAAAGTTCAGCTTGCAGGCCGACCGGACGAGCGATCTGCGACGGCGGAGCATCAATCCGATCGGGACTGGGCACTTTT
>SKVE01000271.1 GCA_007129635.1 Planctomycetaceae bacterium | reverse complement strand
GCACGGTGACCAGCATGCTGAAGACTTTGAAGGAAGCTGGCTTAGCCCAATACAAGCCCTACGAGGGGGTGCGATTGACCGAATCCGGTCGAAGCTTGGCTCTGAGGGTGCTCCGTAGGCATCGTTTGATCGAACTGTTTCTGGCACGCACCCTGCAAATGACCTGGGACGAAGTCCACGAAGAGGCGGAAAACATGGAGCACGCGGTCAGCGATCTGTTGGTCGATCGCATCGACGATTATCTCGGCTATCCCGCCGTGGACCCGCATGGCGACCCGATCCCCAAGCCGGATGGATCGATCACCTATCCCAACCCGACGACGTTGGCCCAGTGGCCGGTCGGCGAATCCTTTCGATTGACTCGCGTGTTGGATCAATCCTCTGAATTCCTGCGTTATTTGAGTGAGACGGGGATGTCACTGGAAACGATCGGCCAAGTTGTAAGCAATCACGCGGCTTCGGGAATCGTTCACGTTCTTTTAGAGGGACGAGATACACCACTTTCGATGGAAGTTGCAGAGAAACTACTAGTCGACACCCACTCTTCTGACTGATCTAACAGCAGATTGTGTAACGCGGATCGCGAATTCTGGTGTTCTGCGCAGACTTTGTCGGTTTTGCGGAATATTCCTATTTTTTTGAAAGTTCGGGCTGCGGGATTTCCGATACTGTCGCTACGGATGGAATGGATTGGGTCGGGGGGGCCTGACTTTAGCGCACAGTGAGGAAGATTCCTATGCACGTTGCTTCACGAGACCGTCACTGCCGTTGGTGGACTGGGCTGCTGATGGTACTGGTCACCGCGCTGGCAAGCCAAGCTTTCGGGCAGACAATGACTCGTCGCTCGGCCCTACCGCCAAATCACCTTCGGTCCCCGGCTGCCAATGTTCGAACGTCTGCGTCACCGCCGCATATGCGGATGGCCAGTTCGGCTCGCGCCATTTCGGAAGAAGATGTCGTCGAGGGTGGTACGTACATGCTGGACCCGGACACAGGGCAGTTATACGAGACCGATGGCATCATGTTGCCTCCCAGTCAATCGGGTGCTTCTTCTGTTAGAACGGGTGCTTCTTCTGTTAGAACGGGTGCCGCTGGCGTTAGAATGGGTGCCGCTGGCGTTAGATCGGGTGCCTCGACCGTCAGGTCGCAACCTCAGTTCGAAGATGTAATCATGCCCACCGAAAGCATGGTGCTTTCCGATGGGGCTATCGCCGATCCGTGGGTGGTGGGTGCAGGGTGCACCGATGCCTGCCTGACTCCTTGCACCGTGCTGCCTCCTTTAGGGAACATCGAATTGTTCGCAGGCGTCCAGGGCTTTACCGGTCCCAGGAACCAGGGCGGAAGCGGCAGTTTTGGGTTCCATCAAGGATTGAATTACGCGATCCCCATTCCCGGTTTCACCTGCCTAGGAGGTCAGATCGGTTTTCGAGCCACCCAGAGCAGTCTTTCTGGCAGCGACTTTACAGACAGTTCCCGAAATCAAGGGTTCGTTACCGCTGGATTGTTTCGTCGAGTCGACGTTGGCTTACAGGGTGGGGTAGTCCTGGATTACCTGACGGAACGCTGGGATGACACGATCGACATGACGAATCTGCGTGGCGAGATCAGTTGGGTGGTCGGCGGTACGCACGATTTCGGTTTCTGGTTCAGCTCCGGAATGAGTAGCGGTACGGAAGCTGAAGAAGAAGTTCGCAACGTGGCCACCGATTTGTACGCCTTCTTCTATCGTTTGCAGTTCGGTGGTTGCCGCGACGGCGAGGCTCGGCTGTTCGCGGGCTGGACTGGCCGAAGCGACGGATTGATCGGCATCGATACCCGATTGCCGTTGAGGCCGGACTGGGCCTTGGAAACAAACTTCGCCTACTTGATCCCTAACGAAGGTGCTGGACAAGGCTTTGACGCGGGACATGCCCAAGAGTCTTGGAACATCGGGATCAGCTTGGTTTGGTACCCCGGGCGTCTGTGGGGTGCGGGCGACTACTACTATCGGCCCTTGTTCCGAGTGGCGGACAACGGGAATTTCATGATCGATTGATGGCGACGGCTGGGCCGGCCCGATCCCCTTCCGCCAACAATCGGCAATCCGATTGAACAAACGAACCCGGTTCTTCTCCGAGCCGGGTTTCCTTTTGCGCGCTACGCCTGTTCTTTCCAAGTCGTCCAACTGAGCCAAGCCAGTCCCAACGAACAGAGAATGAAGGCGATATCCATCAACTTGCTCGCTCCACGAAATGGCGAGAGGGGTGACGGAATCAAATCGATCAAAAAGATGAGAAACAGGATTGCGGAGATGGCAAGTCCTGTTAAACACAATGCTTTTGGCATCGGGAGCATCCTCGGAGCTGGCTACGCAGGGCTGGTTTTCTTCGGTCCACCAAGTTAATAAGTATAGTTTACCCGAAACGATTGTCACCAGTGGCAGAGAAACAGGGAAGGTTCCGGGGTGGATTTACGGGTTCTAACGCCTGATTTTTCTGGTTTTTCCCAATATTCTTACGATTTGTACCATCATGACCCACTCTTTTGTTGGTTGGGAAGCTTTTCGCAGCCAGATGCCGGTTACCCGGCGTTTGGCCTACCTGGACCATGCTGCCGTCGCTCCGTTGTCCGAACCGGCTCGATCGGCCATCACACAATGGGTGGCTCAGGCTACCGAGCAGGGTGATGTTTGCTGGCCGCAATGGGACCAGCGGTGTCAGCAGGTACGCCAATTGGCTGCATCGATTATCCATGCGGACACGAACGAAATTGCCCTGATTCCCAACACGACGACCGGTATCGGCTTGGTAGCCGAGGGTTTTCCGTGGCGCGAGGGGGACAATATGGTGACGTTGGCCAATGAGTTCCCATCCAATCAATATCCGTGGATGAACCTGGCGACTCGCGGTGTCCAGGCGAGTCGCGTCCAGGTTCCAGATGGTCAGGTGCATGTCGATCATCTGCTGGCCGCCTGCGACCAACGCACTCGGCTCATCTCAGTCAGTTGGGTGGGATACGCGACGGGCTGGCGCATCGACGTTCCCCGCCTGGTCCAGGAGGCTCACCGTCGCGGAATTCTTGTTTTTCTGGATGCAATCCAGGGGCTGGGCGTTTTCCCGATAGACGTGCGAGCCTGGGAAGTGGATTTCCTGGCGGCCGATGGGCATAAGTGGATGCTGGGGCCTGAAGGTGCAGGGCTACTGTTTATTCGTGCGGAACACCTTGATCTGTTGCGTCCGCTGTTGGTGGGGTGGAACAGCGTCCAGCAATCGCACGACTTCAGCCGTTGCGACCTGGATCTCCGTCCCGCTGCGGCTCGATACGAAGGCGGTTCGGCCAACATGGCGGGCATCGCCGCCTTGGGGGCCAGCCTGCAATTGCTGGCTTCGGCGGGGCTGACGTCGGACGCTTCGCCGCTGGCCGATCGAGTCGTGCAGTTGACGGATCTGGCGATCGAGCGTCTGCGATCGATCGGCGGCTTGATCCGTAGCCCGCGAGTCCGCGGCCATGATTCGGGCATCCTGGCGTTCGAGTTGCCTGGCAAGTCACCGTCGGCGGTCCGCCGCCACTGCATGGAACGCGGTGTGGTGCTGAGCGTCCGGCATGGCTGGCTGCGAATCAGTCCCCACGCCTACAACAATGAACACGACATCGACCGGCTGGTCACCCATCTGCAGGACGCTCAGTGATCGTCAGCCGGTTCTGCCCAGATCTGGACCAGTTGGATCAGGACCTCGGCGGCTTGCATCATCTCTTCCAGGCAGACCCATTCCAACGGCGAATGCGGATTGTGTTGGCCGGTCGATAGGTTTGGCGTCGGCACTCCCTGTTCGGTGAATAATGCGCCGTCCGTGCCGCCGCGGACCACGGTTTCTGCGACGGGATAACCCAAGCGATCCATGGCGAGTTGGGCGAATTGGACGGCGCGTGGTTCACGGCGCAGTCCGTCGCCCAGATTCCGATATTGTCGGGCCACGCCGAGATCGATCTGGATGCCGGGGATGGTCTGCATGGTGCGTGCTGCGTACTCTCGCAACCGATCGGCCTGTTGTTTCAGTTGGTCGGTATCGAAATCACGGAGCAGGATTTTCAGGACCGCCGACGCCACGGAGCCTTCGATCTGATACGGGTGCACGAAGCCCTCGCGGCCCTGGGTGACTTCCGGGGCCAAATGGTCTCGCGGCAGTTGATCCAAGAAGTGACCGGCGGCTCGCATCGCATTGATCATTCTGCCTTTGGCGATCGAGGGGTGGATG
>SKVE01000515.1 GCA_007129635.1 Planctomycetaceae bacterium | reverse complement strand
CGCCTTCCGGCTTCTCCAGCCGCTCGAAGTTCACCCGGTTGCCTCGTTATCCATTTCACTCAGGTGTCGAATCAGCTCGAGGTACTGATCCTGCGGAATCTGCAGCGTGGTTGCCAGTTGCGCGAGCTGCTGTTGGTGGCCGGGCTGCAGGTCTCCGTTGGCCGCCATCGTTCGGAGGGCCAGTTGGACCAGCAGGGCCTTGCCGTGCGGCGAGAGCTGGTCGGCCAGGCCGGCTACGAACGAATTGAGGTTCGCACCCGATGCAGACGCCAGTTCGATTTCGCGATTCAGCGTGTCTTCAGGGATCGGCAGGCCGGCCAGTTCCATGTACTGCTTGCGGATCTCGCCGCGTTCGCCATCGTCGACCCGTCCGTCTGCCAGGGCGGCCATGACCATGACGCGGAGCATTTGCATCTGCGTTTCCTGGCGTTCGGCTTCGGGGTCATACGTCAAGGCGTCTTCGGCGAACGCACCCCCACAGGAGGTACACTCGACGTAACGACCGGCGACCGACAGCGGAATCAAGGGAATAAAGTACAAAGTAAAAAAGGTGCGCACCTGTTTCAGATCGCCCTGGCGCTGCCGATCGCACTGAGGGCAGTGAAACGGTTGCGAATCCACCGTGGACGTGAGACCGCGGCTACCCCAAATGATCATCGCCTGAATTCCTTTGATAAATGGATGAGGAGGAGATTGTCCAATGCCCGCCTTGTCCGGGCAGTTCGGCGGCCTAGTCCACGGCCGCGTGTAGATCGTTTCAGCTTGGCTTGTAGCTCTTTTTCGGTGGGTTTGCAACCCTCCTAGCGTTCTCCGCGAATCGGTTGACGCATGTGAACACGCCACTCCAGACTCCTTCCGCCGCACCGGTCGTGTGCGATTTCACCCCCGCCGGCCACCCGATAGAGATCGGCTCACGGCCCCTGACTCTTTCTGCCTTCGAACCAAGCGGCTCATCGTTCTTTTGCTCCCCAATCTCATCACTCATTGCCCTTCTTGTTCCTTCCTCGCTACACTACTGCATTGTTACGTTGCGTTGTCAGGATGATCCGTCTATTGGGAGCGGCAAGTGGTACTCCGCAAAAGCATTCCGTTACGATTGTTGACTCATTCTCTCTTGTTTACCCCCTTTTTAGTTGTGTTTAATGCGGCCGGTTGTGGTTCTGGTACCGAGGATTCCGAGGTACCTCGACCGGTTCGCGCGGTGAAGGTGGCCGATGTCGTTGGGCTGCGCAGCCGCACTTTTCCGGGCAGAGCGGAAGCGGTCGACGAGGTCGATCTGTCGTTTCGTGTCTCGGGCCAGGTGATAAAACTGCCGGTTCGGGTGGGAGACCGGGTGGCAGAAGGCGATCTGCTGGCCGCCCTGGATCCGATCGATTACCGCACCGCTTTGGATCTGGCTCGTGGCAATTTAATGCGTGCTCAGGCGGAGTTAGCCGCGATGGAAGCCGGAGCCCGACCGGAGGAAATCCTGCAATTGCAGGCCGGATTGAGCGAGGCGGGGTCTAGTTTGGAGCGAGCCGAGGCGGAACATCAACGGAATGTGACGTTGCGGGAGCGAGGGGCGATCTCGCAATCGGAATTCGATCTCTCACGAACGATGCGGGATCGGGCTGCCGCCCAAGTCAAAACGGCACAAGAGGCGTTGCGAATCGGCCAGGTGGGAGCACGGAAAGAGGATCTAATGGCCAAGCAAGGCGAGATCAAGGCCCTGCAAGCCATGGTAACCGACGCCGAAAACCGCGTGAGTTTCACATCGCTCATGGCCCCGTTCGAAGGGGGGGTTGCCGCTCGATTCGTCGATAATTTCCAGACGGTCCAATCGCAACAACCGATCCTACGGCTGCTCAACACTGCCAGTATCAAAGTCGTTGTTCAGGTGCCCGAGAGCGCCATCTCGTTGGCGCCGCTAGTCGAAAAAGTGACCTGCTGGTTCGATGCGTTTCCCGATCGCGAGTTTGAGGGCCGCGTTTTCGAAATCGGCACCGAAGCTACTCGTACGACCCGTACCTTTCCCGTGACGGCGCTGATCGACCAACCCGAGGACGTCAAGATCCTGCCAGGCATGGCGGGCAGCGTCCAAGCGATCCTGGATGATTCGATCTCCATCGACCAGCACCAACTGACGGTTCCCATCGGAGCCGTGTTCACCCCGGACACCCAACGGCAGAGCTACGTCTGGCTGGTCGACGAACCAAGTCAAACCGTCAATCGCCGCTCGGTGAAGACCGGAGCGATTACGTCGCTGGGCCTGACGATCCTGGAAGGCATCCAGCCGGGCGACTGGGTGGTGACAGCGGGCGTCCATTCGCTGCGCGAAGGCCAACGAGTCCGCTTGATGACGGAACAATGAGGGAGCTTGCCATCTGATGAATCTTCTCACGCTGGCTATTGAAAAACGATCCATCACCGGCTTTGTTACTCTGCTGGTTGTGGTGGGCGGCCTGTTCTGCTATCTCCAGTTGGGCCAACTGGAAGATCCTGAATTCACGGTCAAGACGGCGTCGATCGTCACGGCCTACCCGGGCGCCAGTCCGGAGCAGGTGGAATTGGAGGTGACCGATCGCATCGAGACCAAATTGCAGGAGATGGCCGAGGTCAAACAGATCTACTCCACTTCGCAAGCCGGTTTGTCGATCATCAAGGTCGACATCAAGGACGAATACTGGGCGGATCGGTTGCCGCAGGTCTGGGACCTCCTCCGCAGCAAGGTGCGCGACATCGAGGACTCGCTGCCACCCGGGACCAGCCGGCCCGATATCGGAGATGATTTCGGGAACGTATTCGGATTCCTGCTGGCGATCACCAGTGACGGTTTCGACCCGTCCGAACTCGAGTGGTATGTCAAGACGCTGCGTAAGGAATTGAGCCTGGTTCCTGGAGTGGCTCGTGTCGACCTGTGGGGCGAGCCGGAGAAGCGGGTCTTCATCGACGTCACCGAACCACAGCTATCCCAGTTGGGGCTGACCGCCGAACAGTTGGTATCGACCTTGCGGACCCAGAACCTGGTGGTGAACGCTGGACGGGTGGATTTCCAAACTACGCGGATGCGGATCGCACCGACCGGTGAATTCGAATCGCCCGAGGCCATCGGCGAATTGGCGGTGGCGGGGCTCAGCCTATCAGGGCGTGGCGATGCGCCGCGGCGCGACGAAATCATTCGTATCCGGGATTTTGCCACCGTCTCCTTCGGCTATGCCGATCCGCCGACTCGCCTGCTTCGGCACAACGGTTTGCCCGCGATCGCAATGGCCATCGCGCCGCGATCGGGTGTCAATGTGGTCCACGTCGGCCGCGCTATCGACAGGCGATTGGAAGAGTTGAAGACGGAATTGCCCATCGGCATTGGCGTCGAACACATCTCTTGGCAATCGGATTCGGTCAGCGAGTCGGTCAATGCGTTCGTCGTCAACCTGTTGCAGGCTATCGTGATCGTCTTTGTGGTGGTCGCGGTCACGATGGGGTTGCGTGTCGGCTTGATCATCGGCATCAGCGGATTGATCTTCCCCATCCTGGGCAGCTTCATCGTGATGTGGATGCTGCATATCGACCTGCAACGCGTCTCGCTGGGCGCCTTGATCGTCGCCATGGGCATGATGGTGGACAATGCCATCGTCGTGGTCGACGGGATCGTCGTGCGGCTCAGTCAAGGCATGGACCGCCGCCGGGCGGCGATCGAGGCGGCCAGCCAACCGGCGGTCGCCCTGTTCGGGGCGACCGTGGTGGCTTGCATGGCCTTTTTCCCGATCTTCGCTTCGACCTACAGCACGGGGGAATATGCGGGAAGCCTGTTCACGGTCGTGGCGATCTCCCTAATGCTTAGCTGGCTGTTCTGTCAGACAGTCACTCCCGTGATGGCTCTCCGCTGGTTACCTTCGCCCCAACCAGGCCAGGAGCAGACGGACGTCTACCAGACACCATTTTTTCGCAAGTTTCGCACGATCTTGCAGTGGGCCATTCGGCGACGAATCCTGTTCCTCAGCGGATTGACGATCTTGTTGGTGGCTTCAAGCTTTGGTTTCCGCTTTGTGCCGCAGTTGTTCTTTCCCGACTCCAGTCGCCGGCAGATCATGATCGATTATTGGGCACCGGAAGCAACCCGCATCCAACAGGTCTCCTTCGATCTGGAAAGGATCGAGCAATTGCTGAACGAGCAGCCGACGGTGGCCAGTGTGAGCACCTTCATCGGACAAGGTCCGCCACGGTTCTATCTGCCGGTCTCTCCAGAAGATCCCAAT
>SKVE01000137.1 GCA_007129635.1 Planctomycetaceae bacterium | reverse complement strand
GCGGTGCCGCTTCCCTTGACATACAGGATGTCATCCACCTTGCACGACGTGTTGCCTCCACCGGCCAGCACGATCGACGGATCGGATCCGTAGAAACGAGACAGCTTGACGATCACATCCAGCGGATCGTCATCCGTCTGGAAATCGGGCCAACCCAGTTTATTAGAATCTGCCACTCGTTCGTTCTCCCCCCGCTTTGCTTGATTCAAGATGATGGTCCGCACTGCCGGTACCGGTCGATGACGGCAGCTCCCAGTTTCGCCAAGGCCTCGATGCGTTGTTCGGCCGAATCGAACGCCGGGTTCAGCCGCCCCTGGTCATCGACAAACCCACACTCGCCGTGCAGGCAAAGGAACTGATGCCCGGCGACCACGCAGGCCCCCTCCCAAAAGATCGCTCGCAGATCCTCGGGCAATTCGCCATCCTTAGCACGCGGTTGCATGGGGATCAGATCCAGCGTGTTATGTTCCGTACCGGCGGTGAGCACCAGCCCCGCTTTCCGCATGGCTGGCACATAATCGCTGAGCACCTGGATCGAATTGCGTTCCGGAATCCACTCGGCCGCATGCAGGTTGCGTTGTTGCAGTTCGGCGATCAACCGCTGGGCCGTCTGCTCGACATCGCTGATCGGCGAAGCGCCGTCGGCGACCACTGGATAGCAGGGGATCCCGCCCAATTCCAGGATCAGCCGCCTGGCATCTTCGAAATCGATGAACGTCTCGTCCACGAACGCCGGCCGACCGGCCTTCATCAGGCTGGAACGGATGTCATTCTGTACCGCGACGGAATCGTCGGGGTCTTTCGCGCTCGAAGCGCTGCCCAGCACCTGGGCCAATTGCTGCAGCCGTGATTCGGGCGGCACCTGTCGAAACAACGACTCCTGGAAAGCCTGGGACAGATGCCGTTCCTGCAGCCAGACGGTCCCCGGATCGCAGCCATGCCGCTGGACGATCATGTCCACGACGTCCCGCGACCCGATGTCGGTCGCCAACCCACGCTCGGTGAAGACCTCGGACATGCGCAACAGCATCTGCTCCATGCGGGCCGAATCGTTCAGCCGGATCGATTCCAGCAACTGAGCCGCCTGGTCGGTCATCTGATCGAAGCGCGTGATGCCTTTGCCGCAGAAGTAGATTTTGCCGGGGTTGCCCGGATCGTTGATCTTCGTCCCCGCCGCTCGCAGTTCTTCGTCCATGCAGATGATCTCGATCCCGTACAACGGGAAGATATTGGCTTGACGCGCGCCATGGGCGAAATCGGCATAGACCTGGTAGTCGTAGTAGTTACTGGCTCCCAGCGCGACCAGCCCTTGTTCGGCCGCCAGGCGGACCGCCTGGTCCACATCTTGAAAGGCGGAAAAATTGGGCGGCAGATGGATATGCGAGTTCAGTGGCGGCGGAGCGGTCGAGGCCATCCCAGGCGTAAACCCTCGCATCTGCTCGGGGCTTCCGAGGCTGCGGAGGGCGTCCAGTGCATCGGCGATCGGTCGCGTCATCGTGAATTCTCCTATCGACTTAACCGGCTAAGCCGGAACCTGAAGCCCTAATCTTTCACCTAATCTCCTCCTGCTTCTTCCTGGGGGTGAAAGATTAAGTGAAAGATTAAGTGTGAGACTGGGCTGCTATTCGTCCCAATTATCCGCGAGTTCCTACTGTAACAAATTCCTATAGGCTTCCGTTCGAATGCCCCAGCGGCTTCTATTCGTTCTGAATTCCGTTCTACGGATCGGCCATCATACGGCCACGCGGAAAATCTTCCGCGGCGATAAATGCAGGCCCATGTTCAAAGCGTCCTCGGCCGACTCCTTGATCGCTTCGCTGATGGTCGGATGCGCCCACACGGCTTCTGCCACATCGTGCATCGACGCCTTCAGGTGCAACATGCCGGTGGCGGCCGCGATGCATTCGGTCGCGTGGGCGCCGATCATGTGCGCCCCGAGCAACTCGCCCGTCTCCCGGTGCCGAACCATCTTGACAAACCCTTCCGGATGCCTGGCCGCCATGGCCTTGCCCAGCCGAGCGATCGGGAAGTTGCCGATGGCGATCGGCAGGCCTTTCTCCCGAGCCTGTTGTTCGGACATTCCCACGGCGGCGACTTCCGGAAACGTGTAGACCGCCGAGGGGATCGGGGACTGGAACGGCTTGCCGGGCCCCAACGCGTTTTCTACCGCAGCGGTCCCGTGAGCCGACGCGGCATGAGCCAGCAGACAACGGCCGTTCACATCCCCGATGGCGTAATGGCCGCGAAGGTTGGTCTCCAGGTGATCGTTCACCGGAACAAAACCGCGGTCGTCGGTCCGGATTCCGGCTTGGTCCAGCCCCAGCCCCTTGGTGTTGGGGCGTCGGCCCGTCGCGACCAGCACCCGATCGAATTCTTGCGTCTGACCGCTGGAGAACCGAGCCTTCACCGTCCCTTGGTCCGTGATCTCGATGGCATCGATCCGGGTCTCCAGGTGGCAATCGATGCCCCGCTGCTTGAAAATCTTGCCCAATGCGTCGCCCAGATCATGATCCATGGTCGGGATCAGCCGGGACAACATCTCGACCACCGTGACCTGCACGTCAAACGCCTGCATCATGCACGCAAACTCGCTGCCGATCACGCCGCCGCCGACGATCAGCAACCGCTTGGGCAGCGATGTCCAATGCACGGCTTCGTCCGAGGTGCACACCAGAGCCGGATCTTCGGGCCAACCGGGGATCGTCGACGGCGCGGAACCCGTCGCGATGATCACCTTGTCGGCAGTCACCACCTGCGGCGAACCGTCCTGTGGCGTCACCACCACGCGGCCCGACGCCTCGATACTGCCTCGACCCGTACCCTGCACCACCCCGCGGCCCTTGAACAACGCCGCGATGCCGCCTCGCAGTTGACGCAGGATCTTATCCTTGTGACCGATCACCTGCTGCCAATCGCAGTGGACGTCGCCCTGGACCTGGATGCCCCAGTTGCCCGCATGACGGATCGTATGCAGCACTTCGGCAGACGACAGCAGAGCCTTCGAAGGGATGCAGCCGTAGTTCAGGCAGGTGCCGCCCAGATAATGATCCTCGATCACCATCGCTCGAGCCCCCATCTGCGCTGCTTTCAGACCGGCGATGTATCCTCCCGGACCACTGCCGATGATCACGATGTCGAAGTGATTGTTCGTCATAGAATTCTGCTGCAAAGTAAGGTTTACCGTAATTGAACACTATTTCTAACGCGGCCGCGTTTCGCTTGGCCGCAACCAAAGTAGGTTGGGTCTCTGACCCGACCCGGTCGGGACGGAGTCCCAACCTACAAAGGTGCACGCATCTTACGACCGAAGTCTCTAGACCAACGCTGCGCCAGGATTCTCCAGGATTTCTTTCAGCCGAGCCACGAATTTGGCGCCGGTCAGTCCATCCACCATGCGATGATCGGCACTGAGTGTCATCGTCATCACATGCCCGGCTCGCATCGACCCGTTCTGCACGATCACCGATTCGCGAACCGCACTGACTGCCAGAATCCCTGATTCGGGCGGATTGATGATCGCCGCGAATTCCTCGATGCCGAACATCCCCAGGTTGGAGACCGAGAAGGTGCCCCCGGTGTATTCGTCGGGCTTCAGCTTCTTCTCCCGGGCTCGACCGGCGAGGTCCCGGACTTCCTCGGCGATCTCTGCCATGCCCTTCCGGTGGGCATCCCGGATCACCGGCGTGATGAGGCCATCGTCGATGGCCACGGCCACGGCAAGGTGAACCCGGTGGAACCGTCGGATGTGATCCCCACCCCAATGGGCATTGCACTCGGGATGCCGGGCCAGGGCCAGGGCCGTAGCCTTCAGGATGATGTCGTTGAAGGAGATCTTCACTCCCTCTCGCTCGAGGCGGGCGTTGATCCGCTCCCTGGCCTCCGCGGCCCCCGTCATGTCCACGTCGATGGTGAGGAAGAAGTGGGGGACCGGCCCGATGGACTCCACCAGACGCTTGGCGATGGTCTTCCGCATCTGGCTCAGGGGGACATCCTCGTAGTCCGCTTCCTCATCGGCCCGGGCCGCCACAGAAGGCCGGGCCGGCTCCCCCTTCGCCGCCTCCTCCACGTCCCGCTTCACGATCCGCCCTCCAGGCCCGGATCCCTTCAGGCCCTCCAGTTCCACGCCCTCTTCCCGAGCCAGACGTCGGGCCACCGGGGACGCCTTGATGCGCCCGTCGCCCTCCGACGTCTCTGGAGCGGACCCGGAAGAGGACTTGTCGGACTCCTCCTCCTCG
>SKVE01000182.1 GCA_007129635.1 Planctomycetaceae bacterium | reverse complement strand
TTGGTGTGATCATGCTATGCTCGTTTGATCAACCAGCAATCGCATCTTCAATGAAACCGCATATGGACGCATCGGATGTCGCAGTTCGGGACGATGCTGATCGCCAAGCCCGCCGCTGGGGGCGAGGGGCATTCGGCGTGTTGGTGCTGCTGGTCGTCGTGGCCGGGTTGTTGCTGGTCCCGTTGCCGGTAACCTTCCGCCGACCGTGGCTGGCGCCGCTGTTGGATGCGCTCCACGTGCCGGCGTTGGCGGCGGTCACCGTCGGGTTATGGTTCCTGTCGGGCCGGCGGCTAGGCCCAGCTGTCTGGCTGGCTGCCGCCTGGGCCGTCGTGTTCGAGCTGCTGCAGTTGGGCGTCGGCCGTTCCTGGGATCCGCGGGATGTGGTGCTGGGCTGGATCGGGATCACCGGTGCGGCGATGGCCGTTCGGCTGTTCGCCCGGCCGGCGAAGCCGTGCCCGCGCGGGCGTCGCCTGGTATTGGCCGGCGGCAGCGGGATGTTGTTGGTTGCGGTGCCGCTGGCGACCGGCGGCCCGGCACTATTGGAGATCGCCCATGCCTGGCAGGCATTTCCCGTGCTGTCGGATTTTCGCTCGGGCACCGAAAAGCACCGTTGGCAGATCGGTTCCGGGACGTTGGTTCGTCTACCAGACCGCGAAACCGGCGGCATGGCCGCCCGGCTGGCACCGCTGGAGGGGCACACGGCCTACGGCGCCGTGCTGTTTCCCGTGCGGGGCGACTGGCGGTCCTGGCGGCGAATCTGTTTCGAATTCAGCGTCGAATCGGTGCGTCAGGAAGTTCTGCTTTCGGTGCGGGACGGCCGGCGTCTGGATCCTGAAAGCCAGAGGCGATTTGACGACCAGCGGTGGTATCCGCCCGGCCGGCATCGAGTCTGTTATTCGTTAGACTCGTTAGCGGGCGGCAACGGGCACGCGCCGATCGACATTTCTCGTATACAAAGCGTGCATTTGTACGTCACCTACACCCCGCGTCCCGCCAGCGTCCTGGTGCACCAGATCACGGTGGAATGAGCAGGACCGATTGCATTGGCTCACCCTCCCTCCGGATGGCCCAACGAATCGGTGGTAAAGACGGGTTTTAACCATGGTCGAGGCGCTGGCGGCAGTTCACCCTCCCCGAAGCCTCGTTCCTCGCCTTCGACCCTCCCAAAGGCAGGGTGAACTGAATCCACATGACGCGATCTCTAAAGCGACGATTTTGAGTTCAACTTCTTGGCCCAACTTCATCAGCTTCGTACCACCTCGTTAGTCCGCCTGCAGCGACAGGCATCGCTATCTGGATCAACTGCCACTACGCTTCCGTCGGCAGATCACGAAAATGCCCGTGACCAATAACTGTTCGTCGCTCAAATCACGGAACTCGGGGGCCAAACGTGGGTGAATGGCCCGCACCAATTGCAGATCCTCATCGTCGTAATCTCGCCCGAATTCCAACTGCTTTCGGTGCGGCACCATTTCCTCATGATCCAACACATGAGTCAGGTAGACTTCGGATTCTTGAAAAGCTTGCTTCGCCAACTGATCAAAACAGTCGACACGGCGACGATTCAGCGTCGGGTCCGGCTGGGTGACACGATCCCAGATCCGTGTCGGGACCGTGAGGAACTCTAGCGGATGAAATTGATCATAGAATCCATGGTGTCGCAAATCGACTTTATGCCACATCTGGCCGTCCGGATGCAACACGCTAGCCATCACTTGCCACGCCCGCACCGGATCGTAAACGTGCTCCAACACGGCGCGTGAAATGATCACGTCGACGGATTCGGACGCCACACTTCGCCCCAGGTCTTCGATCGCCGAGCCGTACTGGGCCGCCAGTCGTGACCCCGTGATTCGTGCCCGTCCCTGGCCGACGGGTTCGAGACAATCAGCAACGCGAGATCGCTGTTCGTCAGTCATGCCATCCAGCAACGCCGCGTAAATTTGTTCATTGCGCTCCGGATCCGCTTGCGGTGAAAAGCGGTCAACCGCCAGGTAGCTCGTCGCGCCATGTGCCAAAAACAGGAGCCCCACGCCCAGATTATCCCCCGGGCCAATCTCCATCACCCGCTTGCCAGCCAGCGAGCTTGACGGCTCACCACTGTAACGGACGTAATCATCAAAAACCCCACGCACATACGCCAAGCTTTCGTTGAGATCAAACCGGCCATGGGTCGCACCGGACAAATGACGGTGCAACCCAAATTGGTAAGCCAGTTGGCCCTTGTAGTAGTTCAGGTGCGTCAAGGCCCGTGAGCCATCGACGATGCGTTTAAGCGAGCTGATCATGGTGATTCGATCCTCGCCTCTTGCCTGTCGGTTCCTTGCACCCCTGGTGCCGACAACTCTGTCTCCTGACGCACTCCCCGCATTCCCAATTCAACGATCATCATCGCCATCAGCAAATAGGTGTGGTTCGCTTCGCCGCTGATATGCCGGCGGACTGAGGCCCGGATGCAATCGGGATGGAACAACCCCCGATCCAGGCAGGCCGGGGAAAGCAGGATCGCCTCGACTTGACCGCGCAACTCACGCCGCAACCATAGCCCCAGCCGTTCATACGGTTGGTAGCCCTTGACGCCCAACTTGGCCAACACGCGCATCCTGAGGTAACAGAATTGACGGTACAGCGGGCTGGCACCCACCGGCGCACCGGTGTTCGAATTCGCCGGGCGTAGGAAGTCGGGACGGCGGGCACGCAACAGGTGCGTCTGAATCGACTCGCCCACCCGCAGCGCCGGGTCGATGCCCAACACGGCCTCGATCAATTCGCCCTGTAAATAAGGCATCCGGGTGTCGACCACCGAACCGAACTTGACCAACGACATCGCCGTCTCCCGCCGCGTCCGTTGGTCCAAGAACAGTTGGCTGATCCGGTCCAAGGGGTGATCCAGGTGACGGGTGTCGGCGATCGCCCGCCGCAGGCTGTCACGACCGCGCCGGGAAAACTCCGACGGCTCGACCCCTTGCAAGACCGGCTCGGCCACGCCGGCGGTCAAATGATTCGGCAACCGCTGCCACAACCAATCCTCGAGCGCCGCTTCCTGACGCAACTCGAAAATGCCGGAATCGACGGAAAAGTTGTATGCCTTGTGCATGTGCAGCAACTCGCCGACGTGGCCGCGCATCAGCACCCGGACGCCCAGCTGCTGATACAGCGGAAAGGTCGGCATCACGATGCATTGGGAAAGATAATGCCCATCGGTCAACTCGACCATCCGCCGCAGGTGTCGGGAAAAATGTTCCAAAAACCCTTCGCCCAGCACCAGGCTGTGGAAGGGACAGCCGGCCAGATCGGCCAGTCGCCGCGCCGACCGCTGGTCGAGGCTCCCCTCCATCCCCAAGCTGACACAGGGTGGCCGCAGCGACTCGGTGTCGACGTAGGCCAGCATGGTCCGCGCGTCCAAGCCGCCGGACAAGGCGACACCTAGCCCGGGCGTATCACGCGACTGTTCGTCGACCGAGGTGGCGAAGGCGGCGGTCAAGGCGTCCAAATCGCGACGGTAACCGCCCGCGGACGGTGCGGCGGGGCGCCAATACTGCCGGACCGCAACCTCACCACGGGCCGCATCAAACACAATCTCCGCCGCCGGTCCGGCCGCGGAAATCGAATCGTAGAACGTGTCGTTGTTCCACAGCTGGCCGAAGGTCAAGAACTGGACCAACCCGTCGAGGTTCCAACTCAACGGCCCCGCCGCCTGGTCGCGCAGCGCGCTGATGCTGGTCCCGGCCGCAAATTCGCCCCCGACGGATCGAAAGTAAACCGGTTTGCTAGCGAATTTGTCGGTCAACAGCGTTAACTGTTGCCGCTCGGCCGACCAAACGACGGCAACGAAACGCCCTTCCAGCCCGCGCAGCGCCGCGGCGCCGTCCTCTTCCCAACGCCGCAACAAGTAGGCGGCATGGCCGTCACGGTCGCAGGGGACCCCGAACAACTCGCCGTCCAAAATCAACGTCGCATCGCCGAGCTGGGCGATCGACGCCGGATCGTCTTGCTGGCGTACCCACGCGGCCAGCCCGCAGCGGCCGCCCTCGGCCTGCCATGACCGCTGGTGCCAAGACGGATCCTTGCACGTCGCGGGGACCATACGGGCCAATGATTCGGCAGCAGCCTGCGGGGAAGCGTTGGCAGGGACGACGGCGGCGATTCCGGGCATGGTTTTTTAGTTGCGAGTGGGGGAGTTGCGAGTTGCGAGTTGCGAGTTGCGAGTTGCGAGTTGCGAGTTGCGAGTTGCGAG
>SKVE01000385.1 GCA_007129635.1 Planctomycetaceae bacterium | reverse complement strand
GGACGATCCGCTTTCTTTGGAGTGCGGTGGCTTGACGCCGCTTTGGCTGTGCCTTTCTTTCTCTCCGTTCCTCCAACATCTATCATGCAACATGCAAAGCTGACGCAAAACGAAAGCGGCGTCAAGCCACCGCACTCCAAAACGGTCCGAAGCTCCTGCGAGGAGGTTCTACGAAGAACAAAAACGAGATCAAACCAATTGGCCTTGACAGGCACAAATTGAACACCCCAGGTCGGGAGTCATTTTCTGGCAACGACCCACTATGTGGACATGCTTTTTCCGAAAACGACTCTCGACCCGTTGCGTCCCCGCTTCGTCAATCGACCGGGCCGGGGCGGGTGATGGTTGGGGCGGTTTTGACTCGGGGGCGGATGGATAACCAGTCGATGCCTTGGAAGTCCGGGTCGTCGATCTCGCGGATCTCTTCGGTGCCTCGGTAAGGCGCCATGGTGTCGACCCAGGCGATCAGCTTGCGCAGGCTGATCGGATCGACCTGGACGCCATGGTGTTGGCCGCTGGAGACGATGTCGATCAATCGGCTGCGGTAGGACAGGGCGGTCATCGGCGGCGGGGTCTGATAGGCGATCGGGTCGGTCTCCAGATAGCCTTCGACGTGCAACATGTCGGCAAAGCCGAATCCGGGCGGCGGGTTCTCGGGCGGCTGATACGGGCGGTTCCAGGTCGGGCGGCCGGTCAAATGCATGTAAGGCTCGGAAAAGATCAGGAATCCGGGCCGATCGGTCAGGTCGAGCACCTGCCGAGCTTCGCCGTCGCCTTGGTGGCAGCGTGCGCAGTATTGGTCCAGTACCGGTTGGACAAAACGGGGGAAGCTGACCGAAGCATCGCCCCAGGGCGGCGGTTCGATGTCGTGTGGTGGACGCAGCAGCGCCAGGCTGCTACCTTCATGAGCAGGGGTTCGGCTGTGCGATTCGTGGCAGCCCAAGCAACCGCGTCGTTCCCCCGGCATGACGCCGGTAAAGCTGCGCATCGTCTGCAGCGCGCGGTAGTGTTCGTCCAGCAACTGAAAATGCAGCGGAAGCCCGGCGGGCGCCGTGAACGACACCGATCCATCCGGCTCGATGGGCACGGTGCCGAGGATCCTTTTCACCCCGTCCGATTGGACGGCCGATACGACAGGACCGGTGGACAGATAAGGGCGCCGGTACCAGTACGTGTAGGTTTTGTGTTCGATGTTCAATACCCGCAGCATCCGCGCCTTGCCCTGCAGCTCGGGCGGTGCACCGGCGTACACGTTCCCGCTGAAAATGATGCCCGGCGCGGGGTCGTCTCGCTGTTGGCGAGTCGGCCAGGTGACTCGATCGGGCAACACGGGGGGGCGTGGCCGAGGACGCAGCGGCATGCCGTAGAACGCGTGATGCTGGCCTTCGTAGATCAATTCCCGGTTGCCGTCCGTGTCCATCAAGTACAGGACAAACTTGCCGCCTCGATTGGCCGAAACCAAGAAATCCTGCTCGCTCAGCGGGTAGGGGGCATAATACGCAGAATACGATCCGCTGGGCCGATAACGGGGCGATTCGATGGGATCGACCGGCCCATCACCCGATTCGGGATACACCAGTTCGGCGGTCACTTTCGTCAGACCGTCGGGAAAATTGAATCCCCGATCGGGATCGATGATGCCGACCGAACCGGTGAACCAGTTGTGATGCGCGCTGCCGGTGAACATCACGCGCCGGCTGCCCGGGATGGCTCGAGCGTCTTTCATCAGGTCGGGCCAAACGCTCTGGTTGCCCCAGAAGGTTTGCACCTGAGTGCCGTCGGGGTTGACGGTCCACAGCCCCTGAGCTCGCCACAACGGTTTGTCCGTGTATTCCCAGCGAGTGTAGATCACTCGTCCGTCGTTCATCAGCGACGGCAGGTAATCCGGTTCGTTGTTACGCGAAACAAGGTAGATGTCTTTCCCATCCGGATCGCAGCGAGCCAGGACGAAGGCGTTGGTGGGCGGCATGCAGCGGACGTAGGTGTGCCCGCGGGTCGTCGAAAACATGATGTGATCGTCGGGCAGATAAATCGGGTCCAGATCGTCATAGATGCCGTCGGTCAACTGGCGAAATCCCGAACCATCGACACCGATCTCGTACAGATGGAATGCTTTCTCGTTATGAGGCTTATAGGAAACCAACACACGCCGCCCGTCGAACGAAACATCAGGACGCCAGAAGGAACCGTGCAGCGGGGCCTGGGGCATCAACTGGGTCAGCCGCCCGTCGGGTCCCAGTCCCTCGAGGATCAGCAATCGCCCGCCGGGCACGGCTTGATAGCCCAGACGATGTCGGGTTTCATGCTGCCACTCGCGGCCTTGCGGATAAGGCTGGTCGATCAGCAGGATCCGGTCGAAATCGAGCACCGGGTTCAGGAACATGATCTCGCGTTTCAGCTCGCGGACCCGGAAATACAGCGGCGTGTCGCTTTCGGTCAGGGCGGCGGCTCGTTCCTGCAACTCTCGCAGCCGATTTCGCTGGTCTTCCATGCAGACCGTCCCGCCCGGATGGGCCTCGATCCGATCCGCCAGTTCCCACGTGCGTTGGACTTCTTCTCGAATCCGTTCTACGGTCGGCGCGGTTGTCGATAGCGGGGTGCCCTGGTTCCACGACCGGACTCCCTGCGCGCTGACCGGCGGTGTTTGACCGCTGCCTTGATGCAGCCAGTCTCGCTCGAGCACCTCCCGCGCCTCGATCGGTTCCAGATCTCGCGTTTCCGGAGTCGACGGCGTGGCGTACGGCGCCACCGGCTCGTGGATTCGCGGCCGGAAATCGATCCGATCGCCTGCTTCCAATATCAGACGCACCCAATCGGGCGAAAACGCGTCAGCCGATCCTTGCGCCGCCAGGGCCTCGAAACGTTCGGCGATCCGATCGCGCTGCTTCCAGTCTTCCAGGTCCGCTGGGCTCTGCCGCGCCCACTGGTCGTCGGTCAGCGGTCGGTACTCCAGCAGCAATTCGATCAGTCGTCGAGCAGCCGGATATTGCAGATCGTTGCCCGTAGCCGACAAGTGCTCCACCAGCGGTCGCTCGGTGTACTCGGTCAGACGCGCCAGCGGTTCGGCGAATGCGGCTGCCAACCGAGCTTGCAGGACCTGGACCAGCAGCGGGCTGGGCGTGATCTCATGTTCTGCCAGGTTCCGGCGGATGGCTGCCAGTGTTTCTGCGAAGTCTTCGCCAGCTTGGTAAACCAATGGGATCTGTTCGGACACCCGCTGGTCGGCCTCGGTCATCGCTTGGACGCCGTTCAGGTACAGCCCAGCTACCTCGTCAGCCGTCAACGCATCGGCATAGATCCGCAGATCGTCCATAACGCCTTGCAGGCATTCGTTCCCGTTGGTTGAACCGATACAACCCGGAGCGTGGCCGCCGGCTTGGATGCGACCGGGCCGCTGCAAAGCACCGATCTGGGTGCCGTTCAAATAAACACGCATCGTCTGTCCATCGAAGGTGGCCGCACAGTGATGCCAGCCGGTACCGACCACCGCCTTGGGATCGATCGGAGCCCGCAGTTCGACATAGCCGTCGATGTTCAATCCCAGGGTCAGTCGAGTCATGTGTTCTTGGAACGAGAACAACACCCGATCGCTGCCGTCTTCCTTGCGGAAGATCTCGTCATAGCGGGCAAACCCATCGACCTGGACCCAGGCGGAAAAGCTGATCCGTTCGATCTCCGACAGATCCGGCTGACCATCGCCCAACACGGCCAGCATGTGCCGACCGGAAAACCGCATGGCCCGCCCGAAAATCCCGCTGGTGCGAGTCAGATGACCGGCAAATCCGTCTCGGGGCCGAGCATGATAAGCGTTGCCGCTCTGATCCAAACCATCCCCATCCGGCTGGTCAAACGTCCAATGGGCGATCAGCCGTTTGTCGATCTCGATCGGCTGGACGACGCTGGACGCCCCATCCGAAGTTTTCGGGGACGGGGCACGATGACTTTCGTCCGCCAGCGAACCGGCGCCAGCGGAGGCGAAGCACCCGACCAAAAAACACAGCCGTAAATGCAAACTCGAAGACCCCATGATCATTCCCTTTGCCAAACCCTGAAAAAGGACATTTCCATTAGCTTACCAGGAAAAGGGCGGGAAAGCAGGTAGGCGTTTTCCGGCAACACAGCCGTGGGTTCCGCGCGCCGAGCGGGACCCCGCCCCGGTTTCGATCCTCGTTTTCAGACGAGCCGCTTTCCCTGGAGGGAATCATTGACCGAAATGGCTTAGCACCGTTCGAGAAATAACT
>SKVE01000696.1 GCA_007129635.1 Planctomycetaceae bacterium | reverse complement strand
CCGTAACGGGCGCTGGGGGCGAAAAAGCCGGTGATCTGGTAGCCCCAGGAGCCGTAAAAGGGATGCTCCATGACCGGCATCAGCTCGACATGGGTAAAGCCCAGCTCCAGGCAGTAATCGGCCAGTTGCTGGACCAGCGGGAGGACGCGTCGCGTTCGCAGGCTGAGTTCTTCGACCAGTTGCAGGCACTTTCGACGGCGTCGGAGGAACGATTGGCGTGCCTGGGCTTTGACCTCGGGGTTGGTCGAGCGGCGGATCTGCCGATCGAAATCACGGCGATTGGCTTCCAGCAGCCGGTTCAAGGTCTGCAGGTTATGCGGCATGCGAGCTTGGATCTGATCTTTGGTCAACCGTTCGGTCAACGAGACTTTGATCGTGCGGTCAAAGGGTAGCTGTCCCTGATGGACCTTGTCCAGTGTTTCGACGGTCGTGCGTAGGGCAAAGTCGCATGTCAGCACGCTGCGTCGAAATCGTTTGCGGGTGATCTCGATCTTTTTCGCCAACGCGACTTCCTCTTCGCGCGACAGCAGCGGGACGGAGGCCATCTGGCTGAGGTACATGCGGATGGGGTCGTCGGTCAATTTTGGCAGATCGTTCGCGGCCAGTGGCAGCGGGTCTTCTTCCTCGACCTGCGCCAGTTCCTCGGGGGTAGGCCCGGTCAGAAAGTCATCATCGCTGGTTTTCACCGGCGGCTGATCGACCAGCTCGATGCCCATTTCTTCGATCGCGGACAACAGATTGTCCAGTTTTTCGGGATGGATGCCCTCGTCGGGCAGATAGCGATTGACCTCGTCGTACGTTAAATAACCTTGCGTTTTTCCGGTAGCGATCAAAGCTTGAAGTTCTTTGTCGAAATGATCCACGATACTTCTCCTGCGCGTACTTGCGCTGTTGGGGACGGTCGAAGCATCGCGTGGCGGCTGGGTCTCAGTGCCACGGGACGATTCACGCGTCCTTCCCTTCCTTGGGTCCAGAAATACCACGTCGCGATCGCTCTTGAGCGATCAGCATCTGCAGAGCGTCCAGTTCCTCCTGTTCGTTGAGTTTCTTTTCTTGCAATGCGGCCGCCATGTGCTGGCGGCTCCTCTTCTCTCGGAAGTAGCGGTAGTCTTCGATCAGCCCCTGGAGTCGTTGCCGGGCATCCTCTTGTGCCTCCGGCGCTTTAGCTTGGGCTCGTTCGTCTACCTCTACCCAGATGTTCTTCATGGCCGGGTCTTCCAACGCGGTCAAAACGTTGCCGAAGTCCGGGGTGCGTTGTTCGTCGTGCAGCCAATGGATCGTGTGAAAGATGGTACGGGCGGGCGGCGAGTGGAGTTGCCCGACATCGATGGCCGAGATGGCATCCGGCACGTATTCGGGGTGCAGGACCAGGACTTCGAGCAGTTCGATATCTCGCGGGTCGATGTCGCGGACCTGTGGTTTCGGCGCCGTGGGTTGCTGGTCGGACTTCCTCACCGTCCGCTCGGTGGATCGTGTTTGCGGTCGTCGCCGCAACTCGGTCAACCGGGTGCGGAGCTGGGTGTCGGCCACCGCGAAGTAACGTGCCAGTCTTGTCAGGATCTGATGTTCCCGCAAACGCGTTTGGCCCACGACCTCGATACGTCCCTGCGGGGCGCGCGCCATTGTGCTCAGGATCTCTTCCAGCGCGCGGTTGGCGCCGTGTGTGTCTTTGACCAGATCGATCCCTTGCGTCGCGATCCGTACCTTGTGTTCCAACGCGTCGACCGCCGTCCCCAGCATTTCGCGAAAGGCATCGCCGCCCTGCTGCAGCAGGAAATCGCAAGGATCCAACTGAGCGGGCAGCGTCAGGATCCGCAGATCGACCTGAGCGGCGATGAACAACTCCAGGATCTCGTTCGTGCGCCGCTGACCCGCCTCGTCGCCGTCCAGGACCAGCGTGATCCGGTCGGCGAATCGTTTGAGTAGCCGGATGTGATTTTCGCCCAATGCGGTCCCCAGCACGGCAACCACGTTGGCGACCCCGACTTGATGTGCCATGATCGTGTCGGTATACCCTTCGACCACGACGATCTCACGATCCTTGGCCAGTGCATGTCGAGCCAGGTTAAGGCCATAGAGGTGTTCGTTCTTCAAAAACAGCAGGGTATCGGGCGAGTTGACATATTTCGCGGCCTTCTGATCGGTTGTGCCGGGCAGGATCCGGCCGCCGAAGGCAATCGTTCTGTCCTGGACGTCGCGGATCGGGAACAGGACGCGTCCGCGGAATCGGTCGTAGTACCTGCCGCCGGATTCCGACCGACCACACAATCCGGATGCGAGCAGCACCAGAGGAGAAAACTGTCCTTGCGCCCGATTCAGCAACCAGGTCCAATCCTCGGGTGAAAACCCCAGTTGGAACTGTTGAATGCTGTCTTCAGTGATGCCTCGCTGATGGAGATAATCGCGAGCCGGATGAGCGACGGGATCCTGCAGCAGGCAGCGGTGAAACTGTTCTTCTGCCCAGCGAGTGGCCTGGTACAAGGTGCGTTTATCTCGGGGACTCCCGGGCTCGGTGCGCTGCGGGGCAGGTCCGGGCGGAGCGATGCCGGCTTTCTCCGCCAGCACCTCCAACGCCTCACGGAACCCAACTCGCTCGTGCTGCATGACAAAGCTGAACGCATCGCCGCCCAGATCGCAGACCCAGCATTTCCAAGATTGACGCCGCGGGTTGACCTGCAGACTGGGGCGAGTGTCTTCGTGCCAGGGACACAAGGCCACGTAGCCGCTGCCTTGACGTTTGAGCTGCAAGAAGCTGCCGACCAGTTCGACGATGTCCGTCGCCTGCCGTACCTGCTCTTTGAAATCCTGGTCTTGATGTGATGCGAAGGACACCGTAGAGTCCTATAGCGCTGAGCCTGCCCGATGGGGGAGAGCAGGACAACGGCCGGAGTGTCACTTCCCTGAAACTGCCTCCTTGCCGCTGGTTCTGGGTCAACCAGCAGTGAAGTGCTATCCGTAGCACGTCCGCTAATTTTACCAGACACCGCTACGTGGTCAACCCAAAGTTGTCCGTTTCACGACCGAGGCAAGATCATTTCTTGCGACGAGCGTGCCAGCATTGGTTGCAGCGCTGGCACCTCGGAGCGTCGGGCATCTCGGGCAATCGGTCCTCAAGGATCGGGTGCCACCGTTTCGGGTGCCGACGGACTGTCGGCGACCAGACGGTGTTCCCGATACAGCTTCAAAGCGGTCAGTGCCACGGGGTAGAGGTCCGGATGATACTCCTGAAGATGGGTCCCCAGAAAACGCTCGGGGTCCCCATCGATGGCGTGCAACGCGGTAAAATACAGATCTTGAGCCAGGTAATCGCACGCGACCAGGGCGCGTCGAAGCGGTTCGGTGAATGACTCGACGGCCTCGGCAGCCGCTGGGCCGTAGCGGCAGAGCGTCAGCACGGCGGTTTGAGCGACCTGGGCATCATCGCCGCCCATCAGGATCCGCAGCAGGTCGAAAAACGTCTCGCCTCGCGAGCCCTCGCGGTCCAACGGCACCTGCAAATGGCCCAAAGCAGTGGTGGCACTACAGCACACCTGCTGGTTGCGGCTGTCTAACAACCCCAGCAATTCGTCGGTGATTTCGGGCTTGTCGATCCCGATCGTGCCGATCAATCGCGCCGCCTCGCTTTGCAACACGCGGCTGCGCGACCGGAGACACATGGCGATCTGGTCCAGCGCCGATTCGGCCGCAGGCCCCTGCTCGGACAACGCCCACAAGGACGCCAAACGAAGGGAATCGCCTCCGTGGATCAGATCGGCGGCCAACGAGGGGACGCTGGTCGCCACTCGTAACTGGCCATTGGCCTCGTAGTCGAAAACGCACTCGCCACGCCGCTCCAGGTACCGACGCCCACGCTGAAAGGTGTCTCCCGCATCCTCGCCCAACCACGAGGTCCAGGCCGGTTGACGCTCGCCGCGAGCCATCGCCAGGACGGCCATGGCGTACCCGAACATGCGAGCCGGCAGTTTTTGTCGAGCGCGAATCTCCCATCCGGACCCAACCCGGTCCCCGCCGCTTCGCTGCTTGACGGCACTGTTGGCACCGAAGATCCCCATGCCCAAAAAGGCACATGCCAGATCGGCGAACCAGCCCACTTCCGCTTGATCCTTGCGACAGATGCCCTCGCGCAACAGACGGTCCAATGCCGCATAATGCGACAACACACCGATCAGACTCTCCAGATCCTCCTGCCAGAATTGGGCCAAACGCACCGTCGCAACATCGTCGCTAACGTATTCGTCCCGG
>SKVE01000092.1 GCA_007129635.1 Planctomycetaceae bacterium | reverse complement strand
TCGACCCCCGAAGCTGTTCGATCTTCTCGATCAGCGGCAAACGATCTGGATAGGCCATGCGTCTCTCCAATGTAGAACAAGTTCGTCAAGCTGGTTGCAACCAAATAGCCGTCGATGCGCCCTCGGCAGTTCGCTCAGCCACTTGCAAGACTTCAGTTGTGGTCATTTCACTATCTCCATTTTCAGATTCGTAATCGATGATTGCCTTGCATATCAGCCTGACTCCGCTGCATGGGAGATTTGGTTGGGTGATACAAGCATACTGCCCTTGGCCTTGGCCAGCAAACTGCCGAAGGGATCGTGGACTCGCACCAGCCGGGGCGTCGGCGTGGCGCAGTCGTAGACGACATGCAGCCAGTAGCCGTCCCGTTGATTGGCCGCTCTGGCCCATTCGTTTGCCGTGACCTCGACATCCCCCGTGCCGGCCCGTCCCTTGACCTCGATGGCCCGTTGGCCCCTCGAATCGCCTTCCGGGAAAACGGCCAGCAGATCAAAACCGGGGTTGTCCGGCAACCCCGCGGCACGGGCCAGTTCGGGGGTGTGAACGTCGTGAACGATGGCTCCAGCGGCTTCTTCGAAAGCGCGGACCACGTCCATAGCAACCTGTTCGACTTTGGCGTCGTGGCGACTGATGTCTTCGGGGATCGTGGTGGGAACAACCAGGGCGTGGGCCAGGAACTTGACTTCGCCGGGTGCGATCAGTTCAGGTTCACGGCGGATCGTTGCCAACGCGGAAGCACGCCGCTGAGCAAGAGTGCGTTGCTGGTCTTTGATGTCTTTCAGCGCTTTCACCGCGGCGGTATTGCCGGTGCGAGCCTTCTCCGACTGCCGGACCCGCGCGCTTGCCAATTCAGCTTCCTGGAAATCAAAGCCGCGCTGGATGAATCGCTCCCGCTCGCCGAGCGTCGCCAGCAGGGCGTCCCGCCGCTGGATCGCGCGAGTGCGTGCGACGTGTTCGACGGCGTACGCCGCAGCTTGGTCCCGCAGATTCTCGGCGCCGATGGCCAATCGCTGCGCGACGGAAGGCAAGTCTTGTCCACCCTTGAGCAACATCAGATGTTCGACGGGGCAGAGCGTCATCTCCGCTCCTTCGTACTGCTTGATACCGACGAGTCGGCAGTCGAGTATCTCGTCAGTGGCCAGTTCCAGTAGATCCGGATCTGCCTGACGCACGACGTGAATCAGCGCCAAGTGAAACAGGTACGGCTTCTCCGTGGTCGGGTCGACGAACACTGCCCCGCGCCGGGCTTGGTCGCTCAGGCGTTGACCGACGAGGGCGCGGAATTGCTCGAACACCGGCTCGCCTGGATGCACCCAGACCGCCTTGGTGTCGGGAGGGGGACGAACCACCGTCAAGCATTCGCGATGCCGGGCTGGGTAGGACTCCAAGGCCTGCAGCAGCGGGTCGATCGCGCCTTTGACAACAGGTCGCATCGAGAAACAACCGCTCAGGTCGCCCTCCAAGTGGATGTTGACCAGGGGGGCGGCTCGTTCGATGAAGTGGCGGACATAACCTGGCAAAAGACGGCGGTACCCTTCCTGGGCGAGTTCCTTGCGGAGCCTGGCAAGATGGCGTTTCACATCGCCGCCATCACCGTACAACATCTTTTCCCGGGCTGCCATCGCCGCGACCTGTTCTTCGGTCAGCCGGCCCTCCAACGCGTGGGCCGCAGCATCGGCGCCTTCGGAAACGGCTTGCTCCATGTAGGCTTTCAGCGAGACGCCCTCGAACAAACGACCAATCGAGTCGAACACCTTCTCGCTCTGTAGCCTTTTGCGGATCACTTCCAGTTTGTTCAGCAGTGTTTGGAGCACGCGGCCTTCGCGGGTCTTGGGAGCTACCAGGTTGACGATATGGACAGGATCGTGCTGCTGGCCGTAACGGTGGATGCGACCCATACGCTGCTCCAAACGGGCCGGATTCCACGGCACGTCGAAGTTGATCATGATCCAGCAGAACTGCAGGTTGATCCCTTCGGCGGCCGCATCGGTGCAGATCATGAATCGAGCGCCGTCCTGGTCGGGCAAACGGAACCGCTCGACCTGCTCCTGACGTTCGGTGTAGTGCATCCCGCCGTGGATCTGAGCGATCTGGCCGGCGTAGCCCAATCCGCCAAGTCGCTGGACCAGGTAGTACAGTGAGTCCCGGTGCTCCGTAAAGATGATGAATTTTTCTCCGTCAAATTCCGAGTCGGTCAAGACCTCCCGCAGCTTATCGAACTTGGACTCGCCGTCAGCAGACTCGTACACCCTGCGAGCCAGGTCGCGCAGCTCGACGACTTGCTCCCGCTCGAAAAGCAGATCCGAAAGCGACGCGGCGATCACACCGGACAGCAGGCGCTCTTCGGACAGTTCGTGCTCTTCGCGACCGTCCTCCGTCCCTTCTTCTTCGGCCGTCTTGGTGTCCAAAACATCGTCCTCTTCCCCCAACCGCCGCTGAAGAACGACCAGTTGCTCTTCGGTCAGATCCCCTTCTTGAACCCGCCGGATTAGATCATCGAGTTTCTCCAGGCGTCGCTCGAACGAGCGTAGAAGTGCATAGGTGGAACTGGCCAGGCGACGCTGCAGCACGCTCATGGCCAACCTCGCGGCCGAGCGGTTCAGTACCTTGGCGCGGTTGTAGACGTACCGCATGTAGTCGGTGGTGCGATCATAAAGCGTCTGTTCGCTGATCGGGCCTTGAGTAAGATCGTAGCCTAGGGTATTGGAGATTCGTGTGGGATAGAGCGATGTTCCGTCAAGCCGGACCATCTCCTCCTTGGTGCGCCGGATAAAACGGGATTGACGCTGCTCAGCGGGGTATTCATCAAACGCTTCGGGAGTCGTCAGTACATCGGGTTCCAGGAGCCGCCATAGCCCGTAATAGGGATAGTCCTTGCCCTGGTGCGGAGTGGCCGTCAAGAGCAGAAGGTGATTCACGGTCCAGGGCAATCGCCACCCTTCGTCGATTCCTCGCACGCCGGCTAGCGACTCGGCTACCCGATAGCGGTCGGTCTTGCGGACCCGCAGATCTGTGCCACGATCGATAGCTAACTTGTGTGCTTCATCGAAGACCACTAGGTCGTAAGGCTCCACATCGTCTTCTTGCAGCCGAGCAAAGACTCGCCCGCTGGTCAACGTATCGAGGCTCACGATCACCAGATCGCTGCCTGGCCCAATGAACGGATTGCCGTATTTTGCATCGGTGCCGGTAACGACCGTGAACTGCAGGTTGAACAGCAGCCGCATTTCCCGTTCCCAGTTGCCCAGTAATCCAGCGGGTACGACGATCAAGACTCGGCGAATCAGTCTGCGAGCCAACGTTTCCTTGACATACAGGCCCGTCATGATCGTCTTGCCAGCCCCAGCGTCATCCGCCAGCAGGAACCGCAGTCGAGGCTGCTTCAGCATGTAGTCATAGACAGCAATTCGCTGATGCGGGAGGGGATCGATGTTGGCAATCTCGGTCGCGAAGGTCGGATTCGCGAGATGCCCGAACGAGAGCCGTTCCCCCTCGGCCAGAGCGAGAACAGCTTCCGGCCGTGCTGTGAAATCCAGCGGCGGCGGGCCTTCGGCATCCGACGCCTCGTCACGGACCTCGTCTGTCTCCCCCGCCAATTGCCTCAATTTGGTCCAAGCCAGCCGGGATGGGACCGACTTCCCGTTTTCCCAGCGGTTCACCGTTGGGAACGACACCCCCAGCCGTTCTGCGAGCACCGCTTGGGTCAACCCCAATCGCAACCGCAGTTGTTTGATCTGCCCGGAAAAACCAGGACCAGGCGTCCGGTCCATTTAGGCTACCTCCGACATCCCGCATCATCACTCGTCGTTCAATTTATATCATGTGATATATTGCCCAACAATCCACCACCCGCCATGATTCTCGCCTATTGCGATAGCCCGGATCATTCGTAACCCGAAGCGTAAGCATACGAGCGACGAATTCCAGGTTAGTTCCACATCAGGCAACCGGGTGCCTGTTCGGTGACAGGTGACCGACGCCATCCGGCGAATGGGCCGCGGTTGGTGGCGAACCACGCGGCAAATGACGGAGCGCATCGCGAAGGGATACCAGCACGAAAATGCTGCGATCTCTTCAGGATCGGATGGTGGACCGGCGACGCGTTCCGGTGAGATCGCTCCGCTCGACCACCGTGTGGAAGGGGTCGGGAGTGGCGTGTTCAATTTGTTCGATTTTCGCCAGATTTTGAATCTTTTGGAGTGCCGATTTCCGTTCCGCTGAGAACGATCCTCCCCGCTCGCCGGGCGAGAGTT
>SKVE01000961.1 GCA_007129635.1 Planctomycetaceae bacterium | reverse complement strand
GGAGTCAAGTTGGCGGGCTTCTTGCGGCACGCGACGACCAACGTGCGACATCCAGAGCGGAAAGAGGGCGCAGGGCTGATCCCGATGCGTGAATTCCGGCAGGAACTCCGCTCGAAAATGAACCAGTTGCACATGAATTTCGAGTTCGCTCGACGCTACGTGAACGATGGGTTTTCCGGCGGCGAGATGAAGCGGGCCGAGATTCTGCAGTTGGCGATGATCCAGACCAAGTTTGCGATCCTGGACGAGACGGACAGCGGTTTGGACGCGGACGCCGTGCGATTGGCCAGTGAGAGCATCGCGGAGATCGGTCGCGAAAAGATGGGGCTGTTGATTATCACCCATCACGACAAACTATTGGAACACAATCCTCCCGAGTTCACCCACGTCATGCTGGGCGGTCGGATCGTCGAGACGGGAGGTTTCGAATTGGCTCATGAGCTGCACACCAAGGGCTACGAGCGGATTCGCCGCACGTACCCCGACGCGGAGGCTCAGAATCAGGCCATGTTGGAGAAGGAAGCGATCAGCATTTGATGGCTGAATGTTGCATTTCTGTTAGTGAAACGATTCTCCCATTCTTGAGGGAAGGGCATAGAAACCGATGGCAAGCGATACGGCAACCCTAGCGCCACGGGACACCGTGGGCGAAATCAATAAGTACGATTTTCGAACCGAGAGCAAGGCGATCTTCAAGGCCCGCAAAGGTCTGTCTGCACAGATCGTGGCTCAGATTTCTGAGATGAAGGGCGAACCCGCGTGGATGCGGGATTTCCGCCTGCGGTCGTTAGAGATCTTTGATTCCAAACCGATGCCCAAGTGGGGCGGGAGTTTGGCTCTGAATTTCCAGGACATCTTCTACTACCTGAAACCCACCGATCACCAAGGCAAGAGTTGGGACGATGTGCCCCAAGAGATCAAGGATACGTTCGAAAAGCTGGGCATCCCCGAGGCCGAACGAAAGTTTCTTTCGGGGGTCAAGGCCCAGTTTGAAAGCGAGGTGGTCTACGGTTCGTTGAAGGAGGATCTGTCCGAGAAGGGCGTGATCTTCACCGACACCGACACGGCGGTTCGCGAACATTCGGACATCCTCCGCGATTACTTCGCGACCGTGATTCCGCCGGACGATAATAAGTTCGCGGCACTCAACAGCGCAGTCTGGTCCGGCGGCTCCTTCATCTACGTGCCGCCCGGCGTGAAGATCGATTTCCCGCTGCAAGCCTACTTCCGGATCAATGCCGAAAGCATGGGGCAATTCGAACGGACATTGATCATTGTGGACGAAGGCGCAGAGATCCACTATGTCGAGGGCTGTACGGCTCCGATGTACAGCACCGAAAGCCTGCACTCGGCGGTGGTCGAGATCATCGTGAAACGTGGGGCGCGTTGCCGCTACACAACCATCCAGAATTGGGCGAACAACATTTATAACCTGGTCACCAAGCGAGCGATGGCGTATCGCGATGCGACCATGGAATGGGTGGACGGCAATCTGGGCAGCCGCTTGACGATGAAGTATCCGGCCGTCTATATGATGGAACCGGGGGCTCGCGGTGAGATCCTGTCGATCGCCTTTGCCGGTGCGGGTCAGCATCAGGACGCTGGCGCCAAACTGGTGCACTGTGCCCCGCATACGACCGGCCAGATCATCAGTAAGTCAATCTCCAAAAACGGCGGCCGCAGCAGCTATCGAGGACTGGTCAAGGTAGAAAAAGGGGCGACGAACGCCAAGTGCAAGGTGGTGTGCGACGCGCTGATCCTGGATCCGGCCAGCCGTAGTGATACCTATCCCTACATCGAGATCGCCGAGCAGAACGTGTCGGTCGGGCACGAGGCCAGTGTCTCGCGGATCGGCGAAGAGCAGTTGTTTTACCTGATGAGCCGGGGATTGACGGAATCGGAAGCCAGCACGATGATCGTTAACGGGTTCATCGAACCGCTGGTCAAGGAACTGCCCATGGAGTATGCCGTCGAGATGAACCGATTGATCCAGTTGCAGATGGAAGGTTCGGTCGGCTGAGCAGGCCAAGAGACGACACCACGTTTTCGAAGGACGACGCGAAAGATCATGACGACAATGACGACCACCGCTCCCCAAACCTCCTTCTCGGAACAAGGGTTCGAGGCGTTCTTGGGTGGGCGCGACGAACCGCAGTGGGTGACGGACCAGCGGCGAGCGGCCTGGCAGACGTATGGCGAACTGGACTGGCCGCATCCCCGAAACGAAGAATGGATCCGCACCGATATTCGGCTGTTCAAGCTCGATAAATTCGCACCCCCTGCCCTGACCGCGGAAGCAACGCCGTTGCCCGAAACACAATTGGGCGAAGGCGTCGAACTGGCGGGATTTTCGGCGACGCTGAACAGCCAGCCTGTAGAGACGCGACTGGACGCCAAGTACGTCCGGCAAGGCGTGCTGTTCGGCAGTCTGGATCGACTGGTCGCCGACCATGGCCCCCAAATCCAACGGCATCTGATGCAACGAGCGGTGGAGCCAACCTACGATAAGTTCGCGGCGCTGCATGCGGCGTTTTGGTCCGGCGGACATCTGCTGTATGTGCCGCGAGGCGTCGTGGTCGAACAACCATTGCTGGCCGTCTCGGCATTGGCCGACGGCGGCGTTGATTTCGGCCATACGCTGGTGATCCTGGACGAGGGTGCCCAAGCCACCATGATGTCGGAATCGGCCAGCGTGACTCCCGACGGTAGCGGGCTGCACTGTGGGGCGGTCGAGGTATTGATGGGGCGAGGTTCGAATCTTCGCTACATCAACCTGCAGGATTGGGGCCGAGGCGTCTGGCACTTTGCTCACCAAAAAGCGATCGTCCGGCAAGATGCGTCGCTGCAATGGACCATCGGTGCGCTGGGCTGCCGGCTATGCAAAGTCAACCAGCATGTGAGCCTGATCGAAGAAGGCGCCAATTGCCAGGTGAACGGCGTGATGTTCACCGAAGGCAAGCAGCATCTGTCCTACCACACGCTTCAGCACCACGAAGCGCCGTATTGCCGCAGCGACTTCTTATACAAGGCGGCGCTGCAGGATCGATCCCGGACCGTTTGGCGAGGCATGATCAAGGTCGATCCGGGTGCGATCCGGACCGATGGCTACCAGCGGAATGACAACTTGCTGTTGAGCGATCGGGCGCGAGCCGATTCGATTCCCGGCCTGGAAATCGAAGCCGACGATGTGCGTTGCACGCATGGATCGACCAGTGGCAAGGTCGATGAGGAATTGGTTTTCTACGCCATGTGCCGCGGGTTCACTCGCCGTGAGGCCGTTCGGATGATCGTCAGCGGCTTCTTCCAGCAGATCTTCGACCGGATCCCGATCGAAAGCGTCCGGGACGCGTTGGGCCGAGCGATCGCAGCCAGAGTGCGGGAGTACGATTGAACCATGACCGATTTCGTCAAGATCGCGAAGACCACCGACCTGCCCGACCCCGGCAAAGAAACTTATGAGATCGATGATTCGGTCGTGGTGTTATTCCATGTCGGCGGCCAATTCTACTGCCTGAACGACGTCTGCACTCACGATGGCGGACCGCTGGGCGAAGGCCAATTGTGCGGGCATGCCATCGCCTGTCCTCGACATGGCGCCCAGTTCGATATTCGTAGCGGCGCCCCGCTGACCATGCCAGCAACCGAAGGGACGGTGATGCACGAAGTGAAAATCGATGGAGACGACATCTACATACGTCTGACCGAAGACTGAAGGAGACACACGATGGCCTTGAGCGAAGATCTGGTTCGCGAAGAACTGAAAAAGGTGATCGACCCCGAACTTTTCATCAACATCGTCGACCTGGGACTGGTGTATGAAGTCGATCTACAGCCGCGTGACGACGGCAAATTTGACGTGAAAATCGAGATGACGATGACCAGTCCCATGTGTCCCGCCGGCCCGCAATTGATCGGCGGATGTAAGCACGTGGTCGGGGAAATGGAGGAAGTCGGCGAAGTCGATGTGAAAGTAGTCATGAACCCGCCGTGGGGCCCCGACAAAATGACCGAAGACGCTCGGGACCAACTGGGCATCTTTTGACCTGGACGATGCCACACCCTGGCTTGCTCGCAGTTCCGCCTTTAGGAACCCGAAAAGATTAACTTCGGCAACCCCCGTGTAGCCATCACAGTCCTGATGATCGCAAACAAGAACAGCGAAGTTGGCCGATGCAGTAAGAGAGGCATACGCTCCAATCAGCCAACCGACATGCTTGCCTGCGTGCGACCGATACTTCATTCACGGATTCAAACTC
>SKVE01000522.1 GCA_007129635.1 Planctomycetaceae bacterium | reverse complement strand
GTCCCTGAATGTACCTTTTCCAGCCAGAACCTGCACCGGGGGAGTCCCCTCCCAGCCTGCGCGAACTGCCAGCACTGCTAGCATCGCGTTTTCCAAGCGTTTTGCACGTTTTTGCCGCTCAGCGGGAATTGCTGACCGCGACCTGACCTTCTTCGCTGAACGCGAAGATGTTGTTGCGGACCAGATTCTCCTTCCCATAATGCTGGTGAAATCCCCCGTCGCGAACGTTAAAAACCAGATTGTTTTCGAATCGGATGCCGGTGCTTCCTTCGTCGGGGTACAATCCCCACCCGCCGTAACGCGTGGCATAGACGTCGTGAATCACGTTGTGACTGACACTCGTGCCTTCCGAAGGTCCGAGCGTGTACACGCCTCCCATGTCGCTAAGCAGCCTATAGCCGATGTGGTGCAAGTGATTCCACTCGATGGTATTGCGTTTCGCCCCGCTCTCGTCGTAACCCCAGCGCCAGCCGACCGAGACGGCGGTGTAGAAAAAGTCTGCGACGTCGCAATGAGTGATCGTGTTGTCGGCGCTATGTCCGATCCAGATACCGACGGCGCACGGCATGATGCGTCCGCCGCTGTGGATGATGCAGTTGTGGACGGTAATGTTCCCGGTTCGAATCGGCTCGGGCACCAATCTTTCTTCGCCGATTCGCACCCCGGTGATTCCCAAGTCGAACATGCGAGTTCGCTCGACGCGGCAGTCCCGGCACGCGCGCCGGAACCAGAATGCGGTGGTTCCGATATGCTCCACCGCGCAGCGATCGAACTGGACATCGCGGGCGCCGTTGAGTTCCACGGCGACCGAGTCGACGCTCAGAGCCGCCTGATGCGGACGCTGCCCCTCGGGTGGAATGCGAAACTCGGCGTGGCGGAACGTCAGTCCCTCGAATCGCAAATGCGCGACCCACTGTCCGGGATCCTCCTCGTTTCCTTGCACGACCACGAACCGATCCAGTCGCGGCGCGACGACCTGGGCCGTGGCCATATCTTCTCCCGCGCGGGGATAGTAATACAGCCAGCCGTCCCGGTCGAGAAACCACTCGCCCGGCGCATCCAGCGCGGCTAGAAAGTTCTCGAAGAAGAACAGGCAATCACGTGTCATCCGATTCCAGTGTTGCATTCTGGACCCGAACGTGGTGAAGACGCCCTCGTCGGGCGAGATCGTTTGGAGCCACTCGCGGGTCGTGTCCCACTTGTGGAACACCAGCACTTGCACGTCCCGCAATTCGCTTTCACTAAGATTCGCCAGCGGTGCCAACTGCTCCGGGCGCACGGGAAAGGTGTGTTGGAACCGACCCGACTGCTCGGCCAGTTCCTCCTCGACAACGTCCCCGGCGAGCTGATAAAAATGCCAATCATTGGGCGTTCGGGCGCGCACCGCACGCTGCTGATTGACCCACAACTGTTCGAAACGCCAGGCCGACTCTTCTTCCTGATCGGGGTCCGCAACGCGCGTCTTCCACACGCCCGGGCGATCCGGATCAGGCTGCCAGGAAGGGATCGTGCGGCCTCCACTCAACACCACCTCTTCCCCATCCGCCGCGCGGTACCGCACGGGTGCGTCGGGCGACGCGCCCGAATCTTCGGCGGAGAACTCGAGGGGCCGGTCGAGTTGGTACTGGCCGCCCCGCAGCGTGACCGTGATCCCTTCGCCGGGGCGCGCCTTGCGAGCAGCCCGCGCCGCTTCCTGCGCGCGGTGGATCGTGGCGAACGGCTGATCACGTGTCCCCGTCTGCGTGTCGTCGCCGCCGGGCGCCACAAACAGCTCGGTCGCCGAGGCCAGTCCCGTGATCAGCGCAGCCATCAAGCACAGGATTCCAGCAATCTTCATCGTAGGAACCGTCGATCTTACCCTACTAAATGGTCGTGTCATGGTGGGTTGTCCTTTCGTTCGTATCACCTTCCCAGGTCAGTCAGCACCGTTCGAGAAATAACTGTCCAATGTCCCCTCGCCCCTCCTGGGAGAGGGCAGGGTGAGGGGGCAGAAAGTGCGTCAGTTATTTCTCGAACGGTGCTTACTTCTCGGTTCCTCACGCTTACTATATCCGATTTCTTGCCGGCGAGTGAGAAAGGGAAATCAAAATGCGGGGATTTCCAGCAGATTCAAATTGCGTACGGCTCCCGTTGTGGGCGGCTGACCAGCTCGCTGGCCTGGGCGTCGCCGATGAAATCTTCCTTCTCGGGGTCCCATCGCAGCTTCCTCCGAAGCAGCATGGCGATGTTGCACAGGTGGCACGAACTGACGCTGCGATGATGGGTAAATGCGTCGGAAATGGGCTGTTGCCGGTCGCGCACGCTGGCAAAGAAGTTGGCCATTAGCTCGACGCTTGCCTGGTCGATGCCTGAGTTCGTGCCGCCGGTGGCCACCGATTCGGGATCGATCGGCCGGCCCTTGTACAGTTTGACGATTTCGTCGGCCAATCGCTGCCGATCGGCTGCCGTTAGCTCCTCGATCGGTTTGCCGGTGATTCTGCCCCGGTTGACCAGGATTCGGCCGTCCTCGCCTTCCAGCACGATGCCGTTTTCGCCTGGCTTGATGACGATGGACGAACCGTTGGCGAATGTGACCGTTACGTCGAAGGTGGTTGCCGTATTGAAACCGTTGGGCAGCTTGGCGCGGCCCGCGAAGAAGTCGACCGGATCGACGTTGTCGGGAAAGTTGGGGAACTGCCCGCGGCCGTCGGCCTCCACCGGCCCGGAAAGATCGTAGCCGAGTGCCCACTGGGCGATGTCCAAATGATGAACGCCCCAGTCGGTAATCTGGCCGCCGGAGTATTCGAGCCACCAGCGGAAACTGCCGTGGCAACGCTGCGGCGTATAGTGAACCACGGGACATTGGCCGAGCCAAGCGTCCCAGTTCAGGTGGCCGGGCGGGTCGGCGGTGGGAAACACGCCACCGCCAGGTCCGCCGCCGATGCCGCAGGTGGCCTTGATCCGCTTGCCGAGCCGGCCGCTCTGGGCGATCGCCACCGCCATCAGGAACTGGGCGCTGCTGCGCTGTTGCGTACCCACCTGGAGAATCCGCCCGGTGTCGCGAACCACCTGGCACAGCTTCTTGCCTTCGTCGATGGTCAACGTCAACGGCTTCTCGCAAAACACGTCCTTACCCGCCTTCATGGCCTCGATGCAGATCTTCGTGTGCCAGTGGTCGGGCGTGCCGACGGTCACCACGTCGACGTCGTCGCGTTCGAGCAGTTCGCGGTAGTCGGTAGAGGCCACGCAAGGACCGCTGCCGGCGAATCGTTCGGCCCGTTGGCGGTCGACGTCGGCCGCGGCCACTTTATTGCCGAGCGCACAGGCGAGGTTTCCGACGTACGCCCCGCGCCCGCCCACGCCAATACAGCCGACGCCGATTCTTTCGCTGGGGGGCGTCTGGTTTTCCCCGCCCAGTACGTGACGAGGGACGATGGTCCAGGCGGCTCCCGCCGCCGCAGCGCCCTGAAGCCATTGACGACGCGTGAAGTGCGTTAACATGTTCGTTTCTCCCGATTCGTAGCGGTGTTTGCGAAGCCTGCCAGAGTGGTTCATCGGCTCCCAGCCGTAACCGGCTTGCAGGTTCCGGCTATTTGCGGCATCCCAGGCTCACCTACGCGGCAAGCAGTTCTGCCCCCGGTTCTTTCCGTTCATTCTCCACCTCGCCAGATTCGTTGTCTATGAGATTTGTGTGCAAAAAAGTTGAGATTTTTTTCGGTAGCTGGCCAGACATGGGACCGGCCGGGGCGAGCCCGTTCGGTGGCGGCAGGGTAAAACTGGCGCTACGATGGGCATGTCGTAGCCTGCTTCGTCACGCCGCCCATCGGGAGAAAAAAACCGTGTCTGCCCCTCCCCCTTCCCAAAAAACGTCGTACTGCTGATCGAAGAAAAGGAAGAAAAGGACAGGCATTTTTCGGTGTTTTCCGAAAGGGCGGAGTCACGACGTGTCAAGAGTGTCTGGGGCAAATGTCTTGAAGCGTAGGATTTGGTGCGGCTCTTGGGTAGTGCGGTTTGCTTGAGCGGACGTCCAATATCGCGAATTGCAAGCGAAAAATGCCTGTCCTTTTCGCTTTTCGCTTGACCGCCGTCGTGCCAGGTGACCGTCACCTCGGGCTGATCGCCGCGGGCGGCGAAATGGTAGGTGATCACGGACCAGGTCGGGCAGGACTCGGCCATCAGCGGTTGGCTGGTCCGGGCCTCCGCTCGGATCGGCGCATCCAGGTCGAGGGCATAAAACGCCGGGTCCATGTTGTGGACGGCCATGTCGCCCATCGCGCCCGTGCC
>SKVE01000582.1 GCA_007129635.1 Planctomycetaceae bacterium | reverse complement strand
CGGCGGCTCCGACTCGGCGACCTTGAGCAAACGGTCGTATCGCCCTGATTCGCGGAAGTATTCAAGCAGTTTGTCCGCGGTTTCCTCCCGCGATTTATCCGATGGGTCGGCCATCGCTTCCGCGTGCATCGCGATGTTCTGCTCGATAGCTTCCCGGATGGGGGATGATCATGGCGGGGCAGATGCGAAATCGTGGGCGATTCGAAATTGTGAGAAAATCGCGTGCGTGTTGACGACGCGCAAACCGACCTGACCCGCGCTGTAGGTACGATCTTCAGCAACCAACGCCACGCGGCCGTTGTGCATGGCGGTGATGTGGGGTCCACGAACGTCGACTTGTAACCGTTGCGGTTCTGCCGGATCGATGTCGGTAGCGCCCCGAGCCAGTTCGGTCCAACGGCGACCGTCGGTCTTCCCGAGAATCACCAAACTCGTGCTCGGGATAAGCCCTACGAAATAGCCGCGCTGCGCATCGTAGCCGACCGAGGGACCGGTGGTGCGAAACAGGATGCCTGCGTCTCTTGCTTGACCATCGCCGCGGAAATCGATGGTGATTTGGACCGACAGATCGGCAGGCAGTTGGCGATCGAGCATCACTTTTTCCCCGCTACGGTAGTCATTGATCGGATGGGGCGGAATGCGCCCGAGATGCAAACCATCGTGCTCGAACGCGATGGCCTGGTGGTGCCCATACGCACTCCATGAGTCAAGATCGTCGCTGTGGGCATCCAGCGCGGAAGTGTAGGGCAGTTCCGCCGGGGCAAACGGTGGCTCGCCGGCAGGCCGGTCGAGCGGGACACCGGGGGCGATGGGACGGAAGAAACGGGGAAAGCCCAGCGGTCCGATCTCCATGGGCTGAACAAAAACGGCCCGACGCCAACCGGGCTGGCGGTCGCGTTTGGCATGGTAGACATGCCACAACTGCGAACCGTCAGGCGAGGGCACGAAACACGAGTGGCCGACGCCGAAGGTCGCTTCGGTCGAGGTAAAGACCGGTCGATCGTGCTTGACCCAGGCATGCGGATCCAGTGGATTGCTGCCGGTCAGCTCCAATCGCCCCAGCTTGTACGTAGGCAGCCAGGATGCGCCACATGAGTACAGGACGAACGTGCGCCGATCGGTCTGCAGGACCTGCGGCGCCTCGTTCAGCCCTCGACCTTGCCCGGCGTCTTCGGTGAATTCCCAGGGGAAATCGTCGTTGGCGCACATGCGAACTCGAGGCGCAATCACTTCGGTTGGCGACGCCATCGCGGCGATGTACAGGAACTGCCGATCGCTGCCCGGTTCGTCCCAGCCCGACCACAGCGCGTAACGTCGGCCCTGGTGCTCCAGCACCGTCATGTCGATGGCCCAGATCGGTTCGCCTGCCCGGTCGCCCGTCTCCAGGGGACCGTGCAGTGTGTAGTTGCCCAAGGGGTCGGAATCTTCGGAAACCAAGACGTAGGCTAGGAGGTTTTCGTTCTTGCCATCCGAGGCAGCGAAGTAGATGTGCCACTTGCCGTCCAGAAAATGCAGTTCCGGCGCCCAGATTTGTCGCGAGACCGGACCGCGATCCGGAGCACGCCAGACAATATGTTTCCTGCCCAGCGATGTGAGCCGTTGGCTGGTATGGATCGCAAGGGCGCGGTTGCCTTCGGAAAAGCACCAAAGATAACGGTCGGCGTTCGGATCGCGGACGACCCACGGGTCAGCTCCTTCGCCGATCGGATTGACGAACTGGTTCGGTTCCAACTGGGCACCGTCGGCATCGGCCTGTTCCTCGAATTTCGGATCTCCGGCATCCATGGGCATGCTGGCATTCCACTCGAAGACGGCTTGCTTCAGCCGCTGGACGACCTCGGGGAACTGGTCCACCAGATTCTTCGATTCCGACACATCCGCCACGATGTCGAATAATTGCGGATCGCTGCCGTCGTAGTTGATCAGGAATTTCCACTTGCCATCGCGGACGGCCAGGTCGGGATTGGGCAGTTGGCTGTCGCCTGGGCGGTCGGGAGGGCGACGGAAGAAGATCGGTTCTTGACGGCCTTGCTTCGATTGCCCAAGCATGGCTTGGATGACATTTTCGCCATCCAGTGAATGCGTCTCAGGTACGGGCGTATCGGTCAGGGCATAGAAGGCTCGATTGATATCGATCCCGCTGAAGACGCTCCGATTATCGATCGTTCCAGCGGTTCCTTCGGCCAGCAAACCAGGCCCCCAGACGATCAGCGGCGACCGGATTCCGCCCTCGTACAGCCACGTTTTTGCGCCGCGCAGCGGGTCGCTCTTTCCGGCACCCGGTTCGTGACCGTTGTCGGAACACAACACGATCAGGGTACGATCACGCAGGGCTTCGTCGTTGCGAATGCGGTCGAACAGCACGCCCAACTGTTCGTCCATCGTTTTCAGCACCCCGTAATACAAGGCTCGCTTGTCGTCGCCCCAGCGGTCCAGCGGCGGGAAGAAGGGCGAGTGGACATCATCGGGCCAAACGTTCACAAAGAAGGGCTGACCGGTCGCTTCGGCTTGATCGATAAACTCCAACGCCGCTTCGACGAAACCGGCGGTGATCTCGGAACGCTGCATCCAGGTCACCGGACCACCGAGCTTGACGGCGTCCTGCCAGATACGGCCCGGTTTCTTGGACTGGGGCGTGAGGGTCAGCGGCAGCAGCTTGGCTCCCATGCCCTCGAAGTTCGTCAGGCTGCGATCGAATCCGTACTCGGTAATCGGTGGGGCATTGTTCACATCGCGCTGCCCGCCCATGTGCCATTTTCCGAAATGACCGGTCGCATAACCGCCTTGTTGCAGCTCGCGGGCCAGCACCGGCGCGGCCGGGTCCAGCCACTGGGCCATGCCGCGGTCGATGTTCAGTTGTCGTCGAGCCAGATACGAGGTGATCCGCCAACGCTGCGGGTATTGGCCCGTTGTCAACGCGACTCGCGACGGCGAACAGATTGGCGAATTCACATAGAACTGGGTAAAGCGAATGCCCTCGGCCGCCAGCCGGTCGATATGCTCGGTCTCGACCACATCGCCACCGAAGCAGGAGAGGTCCGACCAACCCATATCGTCGATGAACACCGTGATGATATTCGGACGACCGGCGGCGGCGACCCTCCTTGGGGTACCGAAGACTTCTTGCGGGTCCTCGGTGTCTTCCATCCATTGATCCAGGCGTTGCGAGAGGTCCGCGACTCGGGCAGCGTGCGAGGGATCGTCGATCAGATTGGAAAGCTCCCAGGGGTCATCCTCCAGATGGTAAAGCTCCGTAGCGGAACGTTGCTGGTACGCGCGGACCCTCGCGCGGGCCTGTGGGTCCGTGACGGCCGACTGCAGCCAACTGTCCCAGTAGCCGCTGTCCCCGTGATTTCTTGTCACATGGCTGTGGAAGCGGAACTCAGGGTGCAAGTTGCGGATGTATTTCCAGCCGTCGGCGGTGCGGACGGCGCGGATGGGAAAAACGTTATTGTTCCCGTCTCCGCTGTGCGTGGTGAAGATCGCATCGCGGTGCGAATCCGTTTCGCCTTTCAGCACAGCCAGGAAAGAACGACCGTCGATGCCCTGTGGCGTCGTGCCGCCGGCCGTCTCGACCAACGTCGGCAGAATATCGATCCACGATACCATCGCGTCGGTACGAGTGCCGGCGGCGATCTTCCCAGGCCAACTGACGATCAGCGGGGCACGGATGCCATCTTCGTAAAGAGTCCATTTGCCGAAGGGCCATTGGGCGCCGTGGTCGCTGGTGTGAAGGAAGACCAGGTTTTCCCCGAATTTTTCGCGGGCGGCGTCGTAGACCATGCCGAGTTCATCATCCATGATGCGGACTGCGGCCAAATAGCGGGCTCGCCACTGGCGCGAAGTAGCATTGTCGACATGCGTTGGCGGGACCTGCAGTTCGTCCGGCGAAAATTCGCTGCCGTCGTCTGGCCAGGGAACGTGAGGCCAGTTGGTGCCGACAAACAGGCAGAGCGGTTTTTCACTGCGGCGATCGCGGAGCCATTCGATGGCCTTGGGGATGGCGATATCCTCGTGGTAGCCGAAGTGTCGCGCGATATCGAAGCCGTATTCGGGTGTCTGCGCGTAGTGGCCGACCTTGCCGAACGAAACGACTTCGTAGCCCAGTTCTTGGAAATACGCCGGCAGCTTCTTGATATCAGCACGGGGTCGCGAGTGATTGGCTTCGGCTTCGTTCCTGGCCGGGTACAATCCCGTCAACAGCGCGGCGCGAGCCGGAGCGCAGGTCGGCGAGTTGACAAACGCCCGATCGAAGGTCATTCCT
>SKVE01000430.1 GCA_007129635.1 Planctomycetaceae bacterium | reverse complement strand
TTATTGATGATCTGCCGCAATCGTCCAACATCGCCGACCAGCCGCTCCGGCGTATCTGGATGGACGCGGCAGGCTAGTTCCAGGCCCTTGGCGTGTGCCCGGAAGGCGAAGGAGCGCACCACATCTTCCAGACTTTCACGCAGATCGAACTCGGCGTTCAGCAGATCCAGTTTTCCGGCTTCGATCTTCGCAAAATCCAGGATATCGTTGATCACCGACAGCAGGGACTCGCTGCTGACCAGTACCATTTTCAGGTAATCACGTTGCGATGGGGTCAGGGAGTTGTCCAGCACCAACTCGGTCATGCCGATGATGGCATTCAGCGGCGTCCGGATCTCGTGGCTCATGTTGGCCAGGAAATCGCTCTTGGCTCGGCTGGCCGCCTCGGCTACCTCCTTGGCGGCTTGCAGAGCTTCCTCGGTATGCTTGCGGTCGGTGATGTCTCGCGATATGCCAAACGTCCCGATCATGTTGCCCTGCGGGTCGCGCAGCGGAACTTTGGTGGTGGACACCCAGGTCACGCGTCCATCGCTCCAAGCCTGCCCTTCTTCTTTGTCGACCACCGCCTGCCCCGAGGCCATGACTTCGCGTTCGTCCGTCAGGTACTGCTGCGCGCGTTGGGCGTCGAAAAAGTCGGCGTCCGACTTGCCGACCGCGTCCTTCGCGCTGGCCGTGCCCAGGTATTCGGCCAGTGCGCGGCTGATCCGAAGGTACCGGCTTTGATCGTCCTTGAAGTAGATAAAGTCAGGCGACTGATCCAGCAGGGTATTCAGCAAGAATCGCTCGTACGCGAAATCCTGTTCGGTCTTTTTTCGAGCGGTGACATCCCGCGAAATGCCTCGATACCCCAACAAGGCGCCGTTCGTATCGAGGATCGGGACCGCGTTGGTTTCCATGACGATGGTGTGGCCATCCCGGTGTCGGAAACGCTGTTCGACAGCCAAGACGGGTTGCTGTCGGTCGACCGTGTCTTTGAATCGCCGTTGGGAGGTCGCGGGGACCGACGGGTCCAGCAGGTCGTCATGCGATCGGCCCAGCACTTGGGCAACTTCCAGCCCCAACAAATCTTGGACGCGAGGGCTGCTGTACGTAAGGATGCCCCCTGCATCGATCTCCCAGATCCAGTCGGTCGTGGTCTCGACCAACGATCGGAATCGGTGCTCGCTTTCACGTAAGGCCTCTTCCGCCCTGTTTCGCTCTGCCATCTCGCGTTGCAAACGGAGATTGGCGTCTTGCAGTTCCGCCGTCCGCTGCTCGACCAACCGTTCGACGCGAGCGTGCTGGCCAAACAGCGTGTGGGCATAGATGGCTGCCAAGGCGGTCAGCATCAGGCCAAAGATCAACGAAACGCTGGGCAGTTCGCTGGTGCGTCCATGCAAAAACGTCTCGGTAGGCAGGTACTCGAACATCCAGATTCCGCCCGGTACCTCCAAGGCGGCTGTGCGAATCAGCCCGGTTGATCGGCGAATTTGGTGAGCAACGAAGGGTTCGAATCGGAGCTCACGCTGGTCCGAATCGAAGGCAGCAATGAAGCTCCAATCACCGGATGGCGAAACGTCGTATAACTGCACATGGAACTCGGGAGGGAACGGCTGCAAAGCATTAGCGAACAATGCGTCCAGGTCGATACCGACGACGAGAAATCCTGCCAGCTTGTCCCTGACGCCTTGAGACGATCCGGAAGGACTCCAATCATGGAGGATCGGACGCACGACCAAGCAAATGGGGGCCGATTCCTCCATTCCAGCGATCTCGGTGGGCACGACAATCAACACTTGGTTCATGTCCAGCGCTTCCTGCAGCGGTGCAAATATCTCTGGGATCGTCTCCAGATCGACCCCTAGCAACGGGTGCTGGTTGTCGGGGGGCCAGACGAATTGAAGCGGGAAATGATCTGCGTGTTCGGCTCGAGGCGGAGCCGGGACGAAATCGCCCTGCTGGTCCTGGATACGGATGACATAGTCCGGCAGGTCTTGACGTCGAGTGTCCTCTTCATGCCGCGATCGTCGGTCCGGCTGGATACGCGGCACCCACATCACGGTTCTCAAGTCGGGATGACGCTGGACGCTCTGGCGGACGACCTGCTCGAAGTCGGCTCGAGTTCCGGGGCCCGCCTGGCCGACGAACGAGGACAACTGGTAAATCAACCGGACATGGCTGCTAAATCGGTTCTCGATCGCTCGGATACGGTGCCCTGTATCCCCTTCCACAGCCGCCTCGATCAAGGTCCGCTGGCTGCTTTTCAGGTAAAGAAAGGCACCTGCTGATAAACCCACCCCGAACGTCGCAATTAGGATCACGATCAGCAAATGCGAACGTCGGTTGCGGGTGGGCCGGAAATCGGTCATCACAGCATCGATCGGGTACAAGGGAATCGAAACGATCTCCATCATACCACAAGCGGGCCGGAATCGGAAAACGAGAAAATTTGGGTCTCGATCCGGCTTGAAATTCGGCCTGGCGCAAGAAAAAGGGCCGCGATGCATCCAGGATGCACCGCAGCCCGCATGTTGCCGCCCAGTTTACGCCTGACGGACTTCGATCCGCTTGGGCTTCACGGCTTCGCTCTTGGGCAGATGCACGGTCAGCACGCCATTCTTTAGTTCGGCAGCGATCTTCGATGCGTCGATGGCCTCGCCGATGGCAAAGGTCCGGAAGAAATCGCCCACTCCGTACTCGGCGTACAAATACTGAACACCCCCCTGCCTGGCGTCGACCCGCCCGTGGATGGACAACTGCTTCTCCTCGAAGCGGATCTCCAGGTTGTCGGCATTCACGCCCGGCAAGTCGCCGTACAGGACCAGTTCATCATCATTTTCCCAAATGTCGAACCGAGGAGTAAACGTGAGGGCTTGCTCCGTCCGTTCGACGGTTGCGACATCCGACGGGTTCTTCACTTTGGAAATCTCGGACATAGCCAGTTCTCCTTCATGGTTGCTCCGGCCCGAAAGCCGGTTTTGCCTCGAATCTCAACACGGTTCAGTTGGCTCGGACTTCGATCTTCCGTGGCCGACTCTCCGGCTGCTTGGGAAGCGATACGGTCAACACGCCCTGCTTCAGCTCGGCGCTGACTTGGTCGGCATCGACCACATGGGGCAGCTCGAAGATACGAGTAAACTTACCGTAAAGCCGCTCGCGACGATGCCAAGTGCCCGGTTCGCCTACGGGCTCCTTCCGCTCGCCCTTGATCGTCAACTGGCTGCCGTTGACGAAGATCTCTAAGTCTTCCATCTCCATCCCCGGCAATTCCGCCTCGACGAAATAATGATGGTCATCCTCCCACACGTTCAGCAGGGGGAAAGCCGCCTGGCCCACAAACGGGGCGCGTCGATGAGTCCAGCGGCCAAACACGCGGTCCATCTCGTCCCGCAGCCGTGTCATTTCCGACTGCATTTCCAACCAAGGTTGCCATCGTGTACCTAACATAACTCTTACCTCCTTCTTTCCCAAAAACCCTGAAGTTTTCGAAAAATTCACCATCTGCAGCTCGCGTCCGAAGTGGCAGACTTGCGAGCCCAATCGAAGAAGACTGCAAGAAGCGTGCCAAACATTGAGTTCGTTTGTGGGGGATCGGCAGATGAATGAGTGTCGCGTTTTGCGGAAGGGGCGGTGGCTTCGGAATCGCCCAACTCGTAATGCAGCAAGGCGACATTGCCGAACGTATGGTGTTCCACCAGCCGCATGGGCACGCCATCGATGGTCGGGGATCGAGCCAACCGGCGACGAAGATCCGTGATGTTTTTCGGTGTTCCCGCCAGCAGCATCCAAACGCGCCCCGTCCGGATGATGCGATCGCGTTGCGGTTCAGTGAAATCGCCTCGCCATCGATAGGGCAGCGGCACCAAGTTCTCCTCCGAAATATCGAGACGATAGATGCCCAGCACCGGTAACAGGCAGTAATCATGCAATCGCGGCGAAGGCTCACTGCGCAACCGGTCGGCTTCGATCAGCCCGCTGCGGACAAAGATCGGCATGTCTTTCCCAGCCGTTCGCTGCCGCAGCAAGTCCACCGCACCACGCCAGTCCTGCCCCCGGTCGCCGATCACCCGGCCGTCGTGCAGCCACTGGGGCACCAACGCCCCATGCCAGATCAACGCAGCGGTGACTACCAAGCCACCAGCCAGCCGGATCAGCCCGTTCGGGTACCGGCTGAAGATCAGGCCTGCCAACAGCGCCGGCGCGGCGGCGGAAACCACCAGATAACGCGGAAAGAATAAACGAGCCAGATCGGAAAAGGTCAACAACCAGGCCAGACCCAGCGGGACAAACA
>SKVE01000844.1 GCA_007129635.1 Planctomycetaceae bacterium | reverse complement strand
GTCTTCGGCGCGTTCAACGCCATGAAGAATGGCGACGGCGCCGCGGATCACGAGAATGCACGACTCGAATGGATCGCTTTCATCGGCGGCACTCGGGAGTCGCGGCGATTGCTGGGCGATGTGATCCTGACCGGCCAGCAGATCCGCGAACGCGTCGAGTTTGACGATGGGGTGGTCGCCACGACGTGGAGCATCGACTTGCACTACCCGGAAGAGAGGTACTTGACCCGATATGCCCACGATCCGTTCATCGCCCGAGCCGTGCACGGCGCGGGAGTGGATCGGCGGCGCGGCTATCCGGTCCCGTACCGCTGCTTTTACTCGCGCAACATCGACAATCTGTTCATGGCCGGACGCAATGTCAGCGTCGATCGGGATGGGCTGGGTACGATCCGCGTGATGCGAACCGGCGGCATGATGGGCGAAGTCGTGGGCAAGGCCGTTTCGATTCTGGTCCAGCACGGCGGCACGCCGCGCGATGTGTATCACGAGCATCTGGACGAATTGAAGGACCTGCTGCGGTTGCCCCACCCAGCGCGTCGCGCGACGGTCGATGCGCCGATCGTGATCGACCCCGAAAAGATCATGGCGCCGCCCGAGCGAGCCTGGATCGAACCGAGCCAGTTGCCCGGGATCATCATCGACGATCGGCAGGCCGAATTGACCGGGACCTGGACCGAAGGCCAAGGGCTGCGAGGCCATTTGGCGTACGGCTACCATTACGGCCGCGAAGCGTCGGCCGCGGCGAGTTTCGGCTTCCAAGTGCCTCGATCGGGCCGCTACGAAATCCGCGCGGCGCACCAGCCGCACGAGAACCGCGCGACCAACACGCCGGTCGCCGTGCACCATGCCGATGGAGTCGCCCATCAGCGAATCAACCAGCGCCAGCCGGCGGATCTGCCGTATGGGTTCTTGTCGCTGGGCGTCTATCGCTTCGAAGCCGACCGGCCCTACGCCGTGGTCTATGGCACCGAAGACGCCGACGGGCTGGTCCATCTGGACGGCGTGCAAGTGCTGCCTGCCGATTGACATCACGAAAGAGCCTTAGAGGATCGGCAAATGAATTCGTGTGGCGTCTTGCGGAAGGGGGCGGGAGTCGTTTTCGGCCGAGGATTCCGCGTCGCTCTTGGCCAGAAAGCCTGAGAACTCTCACCCGGCAAGCGGGGAGGATCTTCTCTCGTACCGGAAGGGAAATCGGCATGCGAGAAACTTCGAAATCAGGCAAGAATGCGACAAATTGAACACGCCACTCCCGACCCCGTTTGCGTTGCCTTATCGGCCGTCGCCCACGGCCGTCAGATGTGAAAGCGTTCGGAAGTACAAACGATTTCCCGCGATGGCGGGGGTGGATCGAGTCGGTTCGCCTAGCGGATTGCGGCCCAGTAAGCGGAACTGCTGATCGGCCGCGATGACCAGGACGGTCCCATCATCTGCGATGACGTAGACCTTGCCATCGCCGTAGACGGGCGAGCCGGAAAACCCGTCGCTCAGCCGCTCGCGCCAGTGGATCGTACCGGTCTCCAGATCCGCACACGACACCATTCCACGATCGTTGAACAAGAACAGTAAATCATCTTTGGCCAACGCACCCGGTACGTACGGCGCGTTACTTCTGATTTCGTAGGCCACCTCGGGGGGGGCCGAAACCCTGACCGCTACCAAACGGTTTCCGCCACCTCCCGAGCCCGTGCTGCCGAAGATCATGCGGTCGGTAACCAAAGGCGAACTGACCACTCGCTGGCGTAAACAATCCGGAACTCGCCAATTCTCCTGCCCCGTGTGCGGATTCAAGCTGTAAACCCCTTCGGCCGTGCTGGTGCAGATCAATTCAGGCGGTTGGTCGGGCAACTGCAAGATGGCCGGCGTGGAATAGCAGACGCGAATACTTGTTCGCGGCGTCCGCCAACGTTCGATCCCCGAACTCGCCTCGACCGCCAACAGAAAACTCTCACCCGGTAGCTGGCTCGATTCTAGTTCTTGAGCCTGCTGGTTATTCGACAGGATCACCAGATCTTCGAACAGCATGGGTGACATCCCGAAACCATGCTGGCTGGTCCACGGCCCCAGGTCCAAATTCCACACGTCATTCCCATGATGATCCAACGCCAAAAAAGTGACTTTTTCCGGGGTGGCCCATGCCCAATAGACTCGATCACGATCCACCGCTGCGGTCCCCGACGCGAACGTGTTACGCAAATGCAGATGGTGTGGCGTCGAGGCGTACTGGCGACGCCACAATTCGGCCCCGTCGGCGGCACAGTAGCAGAGCAGGTAACGCGTCGCCTTGTCCGGATCGGCACTCATCAAAAAAATCCTGTCCCCCCACAGCACCGGCGACGAATGCCCCTGTCCCGGCACCCTGACCCGCCAAATATAATCCGACTCGCTCCACGTAACCGGCAACCTTCCAGTCTCCGCAAGTCCCGTACCGTTCGGGCCGCGGAAACGAGTCCACTCCTGCCCCCAGGCTGTGCCGCAGAGCAAGCCGATGATCATGATCCTGAACGCGAACCGAAACGCGAAACTTAGCATAGACCGTAAACCCTTTTCTCGACGGAGTTAATCCTACTCAATGGCCGGCTGCCGCCGCCAAAAAAACCATGAAGAACTGCCAAATCTAACTGTATCACAGCCGATCGACCCTGCAACCATGACCGGAGCAAACGAACAGCCCTGCCGCCAAGCAACACCAGGTATCCCTGCATTTGATGAAAGTATTCACCCCCCGAAGAAACCTTCTTCAGTGCTCATAAATATGGCACTTCTGCTTAGAATGCATGCATGCCGAGGCTTCTTTGAGCCAGAAAAAGACCAGGAGGTTCTATTTTTAAGTCGATTGCTGGCAAGCAGTTACAACATTTTTTATGCTCGCATCACGCACTGGCCCGCAGCTTGCATTGCTGGAAGTCAAAATCCTTCTGGTAGTTTCAGGTTCCCTTAGTTTACAGGAGAGTAGCTTAGTGACTCCGAGAGAAGTATTGGCTTTGTGTCGGGAGAAAGATGTCAAGGCGGTAGACCTTCGATTCATGGATTTCCCAGGTTTGTGGCAGCATTTCACCATTCCGGTCAGCAAGCTGGACGAGGACACGTTCGAAGATGGGCTTGGATTCGACGGGTCGAGCATCCGCGGATGGCAGGCGATCAACGAGAGTGACATGTTGGTGGTTCCGCAGCCTGAGACGGCTTGGATCGATCCGTTCACCGATCTGACGACCTTGGCGATGATCTGCAACATCCAAGACCCGATCACGCGAGAAGATTACTCGCGAGATCCGCGTAACGTGGCTCGCAAGGCGGCGAATTATTTGAAGAGCACGGGGATCGCCGACACGGCGTACCTGGGGGCGGAAGCGGAATTCTTCATCTTTGACGACATCCGCTTCGATCACAAGCCTCACCAAGGTTTCTATTACATCGACAGTATCGAAGGTGAATGGAACCGGGGGCGCGAGGAAGGTCCGAATCTGGGTTACAAGCTGCGTCACAAGGAAGGCTACTTCCCGGTGCCTCCGGCGGATCAGATGATGAACATCCGCAACGAGATGATGCAGACGATGATCGAGTGCGGTTTGGACGTGGAAGCTCAGCACCACGAAGTGGCCACCGCCGGTCAATCGGAGATCGATTTGCGTTTCCAAGAACTGGTGCACATGTCGGACCAACTGTTGATGTTCAAGTACATCATCAAGAACGTGGCCAAAAAGCACAACAAGACGGTCACGTTCATGCCCAAGCCGATCTTCAGTGACAACGGCAGCGGCATGCACACGCATATCTCGCTGTGGAAGGGCTCCGAGCCAATCTTTGCGGGCAGCGGTTACGCTGGGTTGAGCGAGACAGCCTTGTACGCGATCGGGGGCATCCTGAAGCATGCTCCGGCTTTGCTGGCGTTCACCAACCCGACGACCAACAGTTACAAGCGTTTGGTTCCGGGCTACGAAGCGCCGGTCAACTTGGCCTATTCCCAGCGAAACCGTTCGGCGGCCTGCCGCATCCCGATGTACAGCGCCAGTCCCAAGGCCAAGCGGATCGAGTTCCGCTGCCCGGATCCCAGTTGCAACCCATACTTGGCTTTCTCGGCATTGCTGATGGCGGTGATCGACGGGATCCAGAACAAGATCAACCCGGGCGATCCGCTGGACAAAGACATCTACGACTTGCCGCCTGAAGAACTGGCTGCGGTTCCCAAAGCTCCGGGTTCGCTGGACGAAGCGTTGGAGGCCTTGCATAAGGACCACGAGTTCTTGCTCCGCGGCGACGTGTTTACTTC
>SKVE01000453.1 GCA_007129635.1 Planctomycetaceae bacterium | reverse complement strand
GTCGCTAAAATCCTTGCCCGCGTAGCTGGGACAGCGGTAGATAGGCAGGATTGTGGACGCTGCCTCCCGGTGCTCCGGGGCCAGCGCCGAAACACGGTAGTCGATTTCCCCGGCGAGGTTTTCCTGTTCTACGTAGGGCAGCAGTAAACTGGCGAAGCTGTGCAGATGGATGTTCGGATCGGCCGGACTCGCTCCCGGATAGCCCCACACGCCCGCTCCAAAGCCGCTGGTGCTGCTGGGCGGAAACACCTTGAATGCCTGTTCATAGTTGTGTAGGGCCAGCGCGATCTGTTTCAGATTGTTCTTGCAGTGCGTGCGCCGTGCCGCCTCGCGCGCCGCCTGGATCGCAGGCAACAGCAAAGCCACTAGGACACCGATCACCGCCATGACCACTAGTAGTTCTACAAGCGTGAACCCCCTCGACCGTCCCATCGGCATTCTCCCCTGCTAAATCTCAGTAGTATATCATCTCACCTATAATGTGCGTGGCATTATGAGCCCCGCGTTGCCGCGTGTCAAGCGCCGACGGTCAGAATCGCCGTGGGATCGCACCTCTTGACATCCGGGACGCGCCCCGTCAACCTTGGCGGAAGGATGATCAAATCATGAATACGAACCGATTGGATGTGCTGACGGATTTCGAGGAGTGTCCTTGTACTGGGGGCACGTTGGACAAGCTGGTTCAGCCGGCGATCATGGTCGTGTTGACGGAGGGTCCATCGCACGGCTACCGTTTGGTGGAGCGAGTCGGAGCCATGTCTTTGTCAGGCGGCCAGAAGCCGAATGCTTCCGGCGTCTATCGGGTCTTGAAGCAGATGGAGGCCCGCGGCTTGGTCGCCTCGTCCTGGACCTTCTCCGAATCCGGGCCCGCCAAGCGATCTTATCAACTGACACCGGCCGGCGAGGCCTGTTTGAAACGCTGGATCGCGACGCTGACCGCGTATCGCGACGGGATCTCCGCATTGCTCAAGGCCGCACGCAAGGCGGTCGATACGGATCCCTGACTTCTAGTATTCGGGGGGCAGGGCGAAGGCGTCGGTCAGGCGGTCGCCCACGGACAGTAGTCAGCGTTCGCCTTCGACATGCAGGATCTCATCCGGGCCCAGCACTTGGGCGATCTCCAGCGACAGCGAGCCCAATTGCAATTGCTGGCCGATGCGGAGTTTGACCAATTCATTCGTCGAGCGCAGGGTGAACCAGACTTCGGGCTGGCCGTCGATCTGGTTGATTGACGTCAGGTAGGCGGAATCGATGGGGTCGGGGGTGCCCCCCATGCCGAAGACGTTGCGTTGGACGATGCTGGTCTTGTACGTTCCCATCTGGTCTGCAGCCAAACGTTCCGACGCGCGCCAGGTACGGCGGCGGAATTCTTCGTACAGGCCTTCCTGAGTGTTATCGCCATTCGTGCTGCTAACGCCGATCAACGCCAGGGCTTCGATCGACATCGACACATCCAGTTGTTCGGATCGCTGCAGGGGGGAAATGGTCAGCGAACGGACCGTATGCAAGAGATCGGTTTGATAAAAGGCGAACAAGAACCGAGTCAATTGTTCCAGGGTGCCTCGTCCTCGGACACTGAACGACAGGCTACGGTACAACCCGCGACGCGTCGTCGGTTCACTGGAGGTCACGCTGGGATTGGACCATTGAACGTCCTCGACCAACTCGACCAACCACGCTTGGTACAAGGAACGGGCGACTTCCGCGTTCTCCGGCAGGGACTGCTGTTCCCAGACTTCCAACAGCTTGCCCGCTTCGCGAATTTTGGCTAATCCGTCTTCGCGCTGCTTGATATCCTCGCGCAATCGCGAGGTTTCGCGTTGGGCGTCCTGCAAAGGGCCCTGGATCCAGCGGTCCATCAACCAGGTGCCTCCGAAATAGCCAGCCATGACCAGCATGATGGCGCCCAAAATGTACTGCCGAAAGCGATTCGTCTGGGCTTTCTCCGTCGTCTTTTTGTTCATGGGGATGCCTCGTCACTGGTTTTCTCGGCGACCAACGCCGTCGGCGATGTTTCCTGTCCTTCCAATTCCGCTTCCGATACGGATTCCGCTTCTTCGGACACGCCGGTGGTCGCTACGGCAGCGCCGTGTTCGGGATACTGTTCGGGGCGTCGCGGCACGACGGAAATGGAGGTCTCGAACAGCCATGTGTAATCTTCTTCCCCGGCGCGCTGGGAGATTCGGCGGCTGCGGACGCTGCGAAACGGATCTCGGATCTTCCCTTCCATGTTGGCCATGATGTTCGGGTCGCGGACCAGTCCTTGCATGTCGATGATGCCGCCGCGTGTCTGAGATGGACGCATGGTCATCCGCAACAAAACTGCGTCTCGACCGCTGGGAAGTCGCTGCGACAAATCCCGCAGTTCGTCCAACCAGTTGGCATCTCGTGATCTCCACGAAGCGATCGCCTCGATGCGATTGCGTTGTTCGACGGCTTTCCGAGCATTGGCGTTCAATTCACGAAGTCGTTGACGCAACTCTCGATTCACATCCTCTACCTCGGCCAATTGGCCCCAGACATGATAGGTCAAACCGAGAGCCAGGACCGCAACCATCCCGGCGATCGCCAACGCCACGCGCCAGCGTGGTATCGGCTTGACGGGCCGCTTGGGGTGCAGGAAATCCACGGGGTGATTTCGCACGACTTCGTCTAACAGCATGCCCAACAGGGGTGCGAAACGGCCGCGGTCCGGCGGAATCCGTGTCTCGGTGACCCCGGTTACGGTGAACGGATCCAGTATCTTGACGGTGAATCCTTCTTGACCATCAAATTGATCGATTAGCATTGCGTAATCGCTGGCGCCGCCGATCAGATAGATTCGCTCTACCGACTGGTCCCCCAGTTGATCGCGAGGCGCGGTCAAGATGGTCCGGTGGATCTCGGTCGACAGCCGGTCTGCCAGGTCGTCGTCGGAAATATCGGCGGGCAACTGGACGGTTCGACTGTACAACAACCGGCCCCGCGACACGATATTCAAATCCACCTCGCGTCCCACTCGGTCCACCACCAAACAGGCTCGACCCGAACCGCTGACCAGTCGACGGAACAACGAGGTCGAAGCCAAGGGGCGTAGGATCACCCGCTGGGGCTTTAGACCTGCTGCTGCACACCGGCTGTGAACTGACTTCAGATCGCTCTGTTGCAGAGCGGCCACCGTCACCCGCCGGGATTGGTCCGTCGCGCTGTCGGCAGCGATGAAATCCAGTATCGTATCTTCTTTGATCGCCGCCGATTCCTGCATCGCCTGATTCGTAACCAGCTCGGGTAATTCCGCATCGGTCGCAGGTGGAAGCGTCAGGTACAAAAGCTCGACGCTGCTGCGCGGTAAACCGACCAACAGACGGCAGCGGGTGGCCGAATGCTTCTTCAAGATCTCTTTGATCCACGCCCCGAACGCCTCGTCGGCACCACCCGCTTTGGCGTCGTCGGGATCGAAGTCACGCGAGCCCAGAGCGCGCACGCGTACTTGTCGGCCGCTGATTATGCCGAGCACGTAGCGAGCCTGCTCTTGATCCCAGTCGACAGCAAGTACATGAGGCATAAGGCTATTCCTCCCGAAATGAGGCTAGGCGTTTGATGTTTGCTGGGTTGGGTCGACCGATGCTTATCGCAGATCGGTCTGCCGTCCGAGTTCAGCGTCAGTGAAGCCTCGGCCAAGCAATCCCAGATCTTTCCAGTATACCTGACGGGGCGGAGAAACCGAAGCGTCCAGCACGACTTCACCGCGAGCCACCAATCGTGTGGATTCCCCGAAGGCGACAATCTGGGCTCGGTAGACATCTCCGCCACATGTCAGGTACGGCTCCAGACGCCGCATTTGTTCGAGATCCACCAGACCTTCGGTGTACAACCAGATCGGATAACGATACTGGTCGCCCGCATCGGAGGAAAATCCGTCGCGAGCTGCTAGAATGCGATCAACCAGCGATTCGTCCAACTCAGGGATACCCAACAAGATCAAACGTCCCGCCTGGTTGATGTTCACTCTTCCTCGGATCACGTCCTGGTCCACCGTGGTTGTCAGATCGAACCATTGCGGCAGATCGTCCCGCAGTTGATCTCGCTGGTCCGCGAATGGATTGGGGACCTCCCGCATGGGTTGGGATTCTTCGGTCAGGTCACTGATTTCCTCCAGCGGGATTTCCAGTAAATCTTCTAGGGATTCGTCCAGCAGATCTTCTAAGGGTTCGTCCAGTAGATCATCGTCCGGCTGACTCTCCGGTGGCAGAAAGACGCGTGCTTCGATCAGATCTAAGATCGATTCGAT
>SKVE01000411.1 GCA_007129635.1 Planctomycetaceae bacterium | reverse complement strand
TCAAACCATCTAGCCATCGAGCATTTTTTGGGAAAAGGAGGGATCGACATGAGTCATCAAGCGCGGTTTCAGATTGGTACCTCGGGCCATCGAGACATGCACGATATCACGGCCCACGTGGACGAGATCGTCGCGGCCAGCGGCGTCCGAACCGGCATCGCTCACGTGTTCCACGTCGGCAGCACGGGAGCCATCGGCGCGATCGAATTCGAGCCCGGTCTGCAAGGCGATCTGCCGGAGATCCTGGATCGGCTGATGCCGCCCAGCCGCGATTACGGCCACGAACAGGCGTGGCATGATGGCAACGGCCACTCGCATCTACAGGCGACCACGCTGGGCCCGTCGCTGACGGTGCCGGTGTCCGAAGGCCGGCTGGTGCTGGGGACCTGGCAGCAGATCTTTCTGCTGGAATGCGACATCAAGCCGCGACGGCGCGAGATCGTCGTCACGGTGCTGGGCGACTGAACCAAAACCCAGCTCGATCCCGTCGGATGCGTCAGGCGTTTACTGCGGGACGACCCAGATGTTCCGGAACCGCAACGGGCAGCCGTGGTTCTGCAAGTAGACCGGTCCGGGCTCGGGGCCCGAGCCGACCGGCGCGGCGGTCGTCGACCGTTCGCCGGGCAGCACGACATCCTGGTGGATCACCACACCGTTGTGCCGGACGGTGATCTTCGGATCGGCGGTCCGATTGCCCTGGTCGTCGTAGCGAGCCGCCGTGAAGTCGATGTCGTACGTCTGCCAAGAAAGGGGCGGCAGGCACATGTTCACATCCGGGTCTTTGACCGAGTAGATTCCGCCGCACTCGTCGTGCTTGCCTTCCAGCCCGAAGGAATCCAGGATCTGGACTTCATATCGACCCTGGACATACAGCCCGCTGTTGCTGCGGCCCTGGCCGCGATCCTCGGGTTGATAGGCGAGTCGAAATTCGAGATGCAGTTGATGGTCGCCGAACGTCTGCTTGCTGGTGGTGCCTTCCATCAACAGCCCGTCGTCGGTCATCCGCCCATTCTGCCAGTTTTCCAGGCTGGCCGGCGTCCCATCGAACAGAACGACCGCGCCGGCGGGCGGCTTGGCGCCCAGCGTCGGACTGGATCGCGTGACTTTGGTCAGTCGGCCGATTCGAGTGCCTTGCGGGTCGTAGATGGTCGCCGTTCCGTTTTCGAGAATGGCGCTGCCTTGCGGCGCATCGAAGATGATCTGCTCGTCCTTGCGTTGCCCGGTTGTACGAATCGGCTCTTGTTGGTCCCAGCCGTCCCCGGGCAGTCCGCCGAAATAGACGACCGCTTGGAAACGACCTTGGCCTTGAGCGATCACTTGCAGCCCCAAACGCTCGCGATCCTCGCCCACCTGGCCCATGTACTCGCCCTGCCACGCGAAATCGGCGTCGGTCTCTTGAGGATCGGTGTACCGGGGCGATTGGGCCAGCAGCGACGCGGCGCAGGTCATCATCAGGGCGAACGCCAAGAAACGTGAGAGCGACAGAGACATAGATTCTACTCCGTGGGGTCTGAAAACCATGATGGAAGTAATATTACCGGTCGTTGTCCGAATGGAATCCACCGCGCCGGAACGCCTCGGCCATCGCCATCGGAACCTCCGCTTCGGCCAGCACCAGGCGAGCTCGGTTTTCGGCGACTTTGGCTCGATTCTCCTGCTCGGTCGCCACCGCTTCGGCCCGATGCCGCTCGGCCTCGGCTCGACGCTTCCGCGTGTCCGCCTCGGCCTGGTCGGTCTGCAGTCGAGCGCCGATGTTTTCGCCAACGTCCACATCAGCGATATCGATCGAGACGATCTCGAAGGCCGTTTGAGAATCCAATCCGCGAGCCAGCACGGCCTTGGTGATCCGATCCGGGCTCTCCAGCACCTGTTTATGGCTGGCCGACGATCCGATGGCGGTGATGATCCCTTCGCCGACGCGAGCGATCACCGTCTCTTCGGTCGCCCCCCCGATCAATTGCTCCAGATTCGTCCGCACGGTCACCCGAGCGCGGATTCTCAATTCGACGCCGTCCTTCGCGATGGCGCTCAAATTGTTCTTGCCGCTGCGCTGCGGGTCGGGGCAATCGATCACCTTCGGGTAAACACTGGTCTGAACCGCGTCCAGAACATCGCGCCCGGCCAGATCGATGGCCGCCGCTCGGTCGAAATCCAAGTCGATGTTGGCGCGATGAGCCGCAATGATCGCTTTCATGACGTTCATGATATTGCCGCCGGCCAGGTAATGAGCCTCCAAGCGCGAGGTGCTGATCCCGGTGCGGCGATTGATGTCCAAGCCCGCCTGGGCCGCCATGACCTTTGCTGTGATCATCACGTTCGGCTTGACCTGGCGGAACCCCATTCCGATCAAACTCAATAGACTAACGTCCGCCCTGGACATGAACGCCTGGAACCACAACTTGCCGTACACGGCAGCGACGATCACGAACAACCCCACCGCACCGATCACGAAGACAACCACCACGATCCCGATGATCCAGCTAAAATCAATCGGAGCCGCGGCATCTTGAGCAAACAACCATGGCATGGCAAGCGTCTTGGGCCACATATCGGAACCTCTTTGAGCTATGAGAATTGAAGTCCAATCCAGATTCTGTCAATAATAATGTACCGCGCGACGAGAAAACAGCCTCTTCTGCGTGCGAACGACCAAAAATTTGCAGATTTTTCCAAGGGATCCGGGAATCGAGCCACCAATGGTAGACCGAAAACCACGCGTTCAGCCACTACGTTGGATCGCCCTGGCGGCGGCGCTGCTGATCGGCGGCTACGTTCTCGGCCAACCGATGATCGCGTTCTGGAACACCGGTTCCCATTCGCTTTCGTCCATGGATCTGCGATGGCTGCTGCTGGCCGATCAGATCCGCATCCGATTCTTCGAAGCCGCCATCGCGATCTGGCTCTTCTTTTTCGGCGCTAGTATCGGCAGCTTTCTGAACGTCGTGGTCTATCGAACGCCCCGAAACCTAACTTTGTTGGGGTCATCTTTCTGTCCGAAATGCCGTCACCCCATCCGTTGGAGAGATAACGTTCCAGTGCTTGGGTGGATAGCCTTAAGAGGGAGATGTCGCGACTGTCACGAGCCTATCGCCGGTCGCTATCCGTTGATCGAATCGGTTACCGGGCTGATGCTGCTGGGATTGGTCGTCATCCAGTTGACTGTCGGCGGAGGCAGCCTTCCGGATTATCCTTCGCGCGGGCACCTGAGCCTCTCGTGGCTGGCTCAGCAGATGCGATGGGAATGGCTGGCCGTGCTGTTGGCCCAAGCGTTTTTGCTGTGCGTGCTGTTGACCTGGGCGTTGATCCGTTGGGACGGGTTCCGTCTACCACGTCGCTACGTGGTGCTGATTTTGGGCTTTGGACTGATTTTGCCCACGGCGGTGCCGATGCTTCCCCCGACGTCCGCATCGCTGGTCAATCTTGCGTGGCTACCCGATCTGGAGGGGGCTCGACGGCTGCTGGCGGCCATGCTCGGAGCCATGGTAGGTGGCGTGCTGGGCGGTCTCCAGGCGATGGTTGCCAGGGTATGGCCCGCCGGATCGCCGAGCGGCAAGGGCCTCGCATGGGATCTGGTCGCAACGGTTGCTTTGATCGGTGCCGTTCTGGGGTGGCGAATGGCCCTTGCTGCCTGGCTGCTGGCCGCCTGTTTTCGGATGATCGTATCGGTCGTCACGGGCGATCTGCTCTGCCAGCGGGGCAGCAGTGTCTGGGTCCATTTCCTGCCCGCCACGTTCCTGATCATCGTGGGTGGCCGGAACTGGGCCCCATGGACCGGTTGGCCCGTTGCCCAAGGTTTTCATACCGACGTTGTTTTCGTCATCGGTGGGGCGTTGCTGTTCAGTCTGATCGCCAGCTATGTAGAACCGCGACCGTCGGTTGTGTATGCTGAAGAGAGGTAGAGCTTACATCAAAGGACGGAGATTGCCGAAGATGCCGCGATATGTTTACGAAATCGTCACGGAATCCGGTGAACCGGGCGAGCGTTTCGAGGTCTTTCAGCAGATGACCGATCCGCCATTCACAACCCACCCGACGACCGGCCAACCGGTCCGTCGCGTGTTCACGCCCGCCTGGATCGCGGGAAAATTTGCTCCAAGCACTTCCGAGCGGAGTGTCAAAGACGACAAGAAGCTGGAGCGTCTCGGTTTCACCAAGTACGTCAAAGCAGGGGATGGCACGTACGAGAAGACGGTGGGCAAGGGCCCGGACATCATCCAGAGATAGGCCGAACCTGGCGCGAGCTGTCAGGCTTCCTAGCCAAGAAGCAAAGACG
>SKVE01000055.1 GCA_007129635.1 Planctomycetaceae bacterium | reverse complement strand
GAGCACGCCGTTCGCCGGCCAGTGTGCGGCGCAACAGGCGGCAGAGAAGGCGATCAAGTTCGGGGTGAAAGAGGTCGACGTCCGGGTGAAAGGCCCTGGGTCCGGACGCGAAAGCGCTATCACCGCGCTGCAAGCAGCCGGTTTGACCGTCAAGTCGATCGAGGATTGTACCCCGATTCCCCACAACGGCTGCCGTCCAAGGAAAAAGCGACGCGTATAGACCAGCAGCCCGAGAGCGATTTCCCGAGGAGACAAGAATGCATATTCGCTGGCGTGGACTTGAATTGCCCAGCGCGGTCGTTTGTGACGCGGAGACTCTGTCGACTACCTACGGCAAGTTCGTCGCCGAACCGTTCGAGCGTGGATTTGGCTCGACGATCGGTAACAGCTTGCGCCGGATCCTTCTGTCCAGCCTGATGGGCAGTTCGGTGACCCAGATCAAGGTTCGCGGCGCGCAACACGAGTTCTCGACAATCCCCGGTGTGCTGGAGGACGTGACTGACATCGTGTTGAATGTCAAGTCGCTGGTGGTGAAGAACTACAGCGAATCAACGCGGGTCATCACGGTCGAAAAAAATACGACCGGAGTCGTTACGGGGGCGGACGTACAGACCGACGCGGATGTCCAGGTGATCAACACGGATCACGTGCTGGCGACGTTGACCGACGATGTCCCCTTCATGATGGAGATGGTGGTCGAAAACGGACGCGGTTACGTCCCGTCGACCGAGCACAGTCAGGGCGATCACGAGATCGGGATCATCCCCGTTGATGCCGTCTACAGCCCTGTGGTCCGCGTGCGTTATGAGATCGAAGAAACGCGGGTCGGCCAGAAGACAAACTACGATAAACTGACGCTGGAGGTCTGGACCGATGGCTCGATCAGCCCCGAAATGGCGATGGTCGAATCGGCAAAGATCCTCCGCAAACACTTGAACCCGTTCATTCAATACAACGAGTTGGGGCCCCGGATCACGGCACCACCACGTTCCGGATCGGGCACGATGGATGCAGCCTTGGAAGCCAAGCTGAACATGAGCTTGGCGGAACTCAAGCTGTCCGTGCGTGCCATGAACTGCCTGGAATCGGCGGATATTACCTCGGTACGCGATCTCGTCCAAAGGACGGAAGATCAATTGTTAGAAGTCCGCAATTTCGGCGACACGACATTGAACGAGGTGAACGAACGGCTGAAAGATCTGGGCATGCACCTGGGGATGCGGTTAACGCCCATGTCCCCAAGTGTCAGTTGATGCCGCCGGAATGATCGAGGAGCCCCTTATTGTCACACCCCGCTGAGTCGGTTGTCAGGAGCGATCCACGCAACCGGCCACAGCCAAGATGATTTCACAGGCGATCATGAGACACCGAAAACGAGGCCGACATTTAGGACGTTCTTCCAGCCACCGTAAGGCCATGCTGAAGAACTTGGCGAGTAGTATCTTTTTGACCGAACGGCAGACGGATCCCGATGTGGATGCATCCGTTCCCAAAGTCAAGGGACGCATTATCACCACGTTGCAAAAGGCGAAGGAAGTGCGCCCGTTGGTGGAGAAGTGCATCACCATCGCCCGCAAGTCGCTGCAGGCCGAGCGAAATGCCGAGCAGTTCGCCACGACTGCCGATCGTGGGAGCGAACGGTGGCGGCAGTGGCGTACCAGCGAGCAATGGCTGCAGTGGAACAACGCGATCGCGCCGTCGGTGGCCGCACGTCGCCGCGTGCTGCAAATGATCGGCGATAAACAAGCCATGCGCGTGTTGTTCGAGGAAGTCGCGCCTCGCTTCGAAGATCGCCCAGGCGGCTATACCCGGATCCTGCGGTTGGCCAAGCCACGTCTGGGCGACGCCGGAACTCGAGCGATCCTGGAATTCGTCGGCCAGCATGATCGAGTGCGACAGGTCAGCGAAAAACCGGCCTTCGAGAATACGGAAGAACAAGAAGAGACGGCCGCAGATACCGCGCCGACCGAGAGTTCAACCGAGGTCGAGGACCAGACCGTTGCGGTGGCCGAGCCCGAAAACGATGGGGAGAATCCGCAGACGCAGGCCGACAGCGATGAACCCCAGGGTGACGAGCCGAAGGCTGACGAGAAGGCGTAGGCTTTCACCGAGTGCGGGTTGGGCCGTCGGTACTGGGATCGGACCACGTCCACATGCGGAGCAGCAACATGCAGCGTCGTCGATTGTTTTCGTCTGCAGCATCTTCGCCGGTCTCTCGGCGTCAGTTCCTGGTGGGCAGCCTGGCTGGTTTTGCCTGGGGATGGCATGCCGATCGCCCTTGCATGGGCTGCGAACCGCCGTTGCCCCCGGTCCGTGTTATCACTCGGGGGCCCAAGCACCATTGGTTCGCCTATTACGACAAGCTGCAATTCGACCCGACCGACCGTTACGTGCTGGGGATGCAGGTGGACTTCGAGCACCGGTCGCCGGCTGCCGAGGATGTCATCAAGATCGGCATGGTCGACTTGCAGGACGGCGACCGATGGATCGAGCTGGGACAAAGCACCGCCTGGAACTGGCAACAGGGCTGCATGCTGCAATGGCGACCCGGGACGGCGGACGAGATCCTTTGGAACGACCGGGTCGAAGATCGCTTCGTCTGTCACCTCATGAACGTGCGGACGGGGGCAAGACGCACGATCCCGCGTCCTGTCTATTCGGTCAGTCCCGATGGTCGATCCGCAGTGACGGCCGACTATCGACGCATCGGAGATGTCCGCCCGGGCTATGGCTATGCCGGCCTGCCCGATCCGCATGCCGACGAACTGGTCCCGGACGAATCGGGCATCGAGCATGTCGATTTGGACACGGGCCAGTCGCGATTGATCCTCTCGATCGCTGACATCGCCCGTCGCGGCCAGATCCCCAACCCCGACCCACAGGCAAAGCACTACTTCAATCATCTGCTGTACAACCCGGACGGATCGCGTTTCATCGCCTTGCATCGCTGGCGTTATCCCAACGGTTCGCGACTCACCCGGCTGGTGACGGCTCGACCCGACGGCAGCGACGTGCGAATCGTGATCCCCAACGGGTACGCGTCGCATTTCATCTGGCGCGACCCGCAACATATCCTGGCTCAATCCCGGCACTGGTTGGGCAACGACAACTGGGGCAACTTTTTGTTCGAGGATCGCGAAGGCGGGATCGTGGAAGAGATCGGGCGCGGCGTGTTAGACCCCGGCGGCCACATCAGCTACCTGCCTGGGAACCAGTGGATCTTGAACGACACCTACCCCAAGGGCAAGGAGCGTTTGCAAACGCCGCACCTGTTTCATGTTCCCAGCGGCCGCCGGATCGACCTGGGCCACTTTCCTCTGCCGCCCGAGTACCGGGGCGAGTGGCGAGTCGACACGCACCCACGGTTGAGCAACGACGCTCGTTTCGTCTGCATTGACTCGCCCCACGCTGACCAGGGCCGCCAAATGCACCTGATCGATATCAGCACGCTCGATCTGGGAGCATTCGTAAAGGGGTCAGGAGCATAAATTGGGTAATTTACAAGACCTGGCCCCACCTTTGCTTGACCACTCACTAAACCTTTTTGGCCCCCAGGCATCGCAACCAAAATCTCCGAACTGGCAGAAATATCGGGTGTCGCGATAGAGGACACGCGACGCTGGATTGGAAGCGGCGGCCCAAAGCCCCGAAAACGGCGCGGCCCAACGCCATTTCCGGTGTTGTTCCGAGCCGGCCCATTTTTCTGTCATCCAACTTTCTGCCCCTTCTTCCTGGATCTGAGCCGATGCGAGGCAGCCGTTCGGAGGGATTTCGAGGGGTCATGATAAGTTATAAGTCAAGGACGTCCGGCGAAATGCGAGGCGGTGAGGGGCTCTTGCGCAGGTTTTTCGCGGCCAATCGCTGCAGGCGAGGTGCTGGGGGCATTGGTCAGCCAACCAGCGGCGGATAGCTAGAACGGTGCAATTCCACCTTGCTCCAGCCAGCACGCAACGCCACATGCAATATGCTGCCTTACACCCAATCAGCTCTGAAAAGGAATGCGTTTGGGGACACTCAACGCTTGGAAGAACGTTTGGGGACACTCAATGAAGAACCATCTTTTTAGTACGGAGTGCAGCCATGTTTTATGGGGGGGTGGTAAGCCCGCAGTCGCGTTCGTCCAGTAGCGTGCTCGGTACAGTCCCCGCAAAAACCGTTTATCCGGACCGTTTTAATTTGAGAGAAAATAGTTGAGTGTCCCCATTGTCCACCATCCCCAATGTCCACCTTGGATGGGAATCAGCATCGAAGAAGGTTTCGAATCAATCGATGTCTCT
>SKVE01000046.1 GCA_007129635.1 Planctomycetaceae bacterium | reverse complement strand
TGGTACCCCATCCGGGCTCGGGCGTCGTTCACTTTACGGAGCAGGGTGAGCAGTTGCCGGCGGATCGGGGCGTAGCGGGCATAGGGAATATGCCCCAGTTCCCCGGCTAGGTTCTCTGGCGATCGGTGGCAGGCGATCCCGAGGAAATGGTCGGTCATCTGGCGGTAGGTGGCGGCATCGATGCGCACGTGGGCGTGCCACTTAGGCGTCGTGGCTCCCTTGGCTGTCACGCCGGCACGGCGGTACGAGATCGAATAGCCGGCCAGGCGGATCGGATTGCGGCGACAATCTCGAAGCTGTTCTTTCTCTCCTCCTTGTGCCACGGGGGCTTTCAAGCGGTGGTGTCCTTCGGTCACCATCAGGATGAACCAGCGGCCCAGACGCAGGTATTGGGCATTGGCGATGCCCCGCTTCTTCCGGTGCGATCGCTGCCAGGGGCTGATGTCGATCTCGTATTTCGCGATCAGCTTGCGATCGATCTCGGTCGGTTCTTTCCGCTGGGGGATGCTTCCCGTGACGTACCAGTAGTACCCGTGTCGCAGGTAGTTGGCGGCAATGAGTTGGACGACGGCTTCCGCGGATGTGGCTTCGCATCGATACGGCATGATGGTGGACCTCCAGTTGTCTTGTTTTCGATCGTTTCAAAAAGTGGGAGCCGATTTCGGCTCGGCTCCCGGAAGCCGTTGTTGAACCTTGAGTCACAGCGGACGCCTGAAATGCTGGATCGAACGGGACCTCAGCGACCGAGACCGAACGAATGGCCTGCGAGGTCGATGGTTCCTGTTCGCTCATTTGCACTGCTTTCCTCAGTGCATGCGCGCAATTCATAGCACCCGTGTTCAAAACCTCCGGCTGACCCCCACCGCGTCCACAAGACGCAACTCGGGTGTCCGCCGTCAGAACGCTGTTTCAAGAAGTGGCTTCTCCCGAAGCCGCCACCTGAAACCGCTGCTGCTGCCAACCAAGGTTCGGTTCACCGGTCGTCCCCTCAGGCTCAGGTGTGAGCCCGCGTGGGGGACGACCGGTACCGATGACGCTCCCCGTCGCCGGGGACGTCACGTTCACGATCGGGACAGAAATGCCCCTCGGTCCTTTCGTCATCGCTCAGCAGGACATCACTCCTGCCTGGTCGCCGAGTTCGGCGATTTCGCGAACGGGTCATGACTGCCTTGCCATGCACGAGTCACTCAGTTGGTAACGTGAGCACCCGTGTCCGGTCCTTCGACCGGAACACCGCCCGACTCCCGTCGGTTCTCTACTCAGACCCCGCTCCCCCTCTACGGCATTTGAATCACGCGGGTGACAGACCCGCGCACCGGGATCGCTACATCCCGGCCGCCGCAGAGGCTCCGGCGTTAGTTCTCAGACTCTGTTTGCTGGTTCACGTCGATAGGGAGTGTTACCTCCCGGACCACTCGGGGATGTACGGCCTTCCGGCACGCCATCGTTTCCAGCCGCGGTGCGACTGATTTCCCCCTACGAAAGCAGAAGCTCGGGGTACCCTGGACCGCACGTTCCGTGTCGGTCGCTTCCTAAGTGGTTGTGTCTCGGTGTGGCACCGACTCCCAGCAGACTCAATGGCAAGCCCTCCGTTACCTATGTCGTTGGGCCTTTCATCGTTGAGCTTTTCGCGGTCGGGTGTTTTGCCCGATCCCCGGGGGTGTCATCCCCGGTACGCCTTGTCGCCAAGGTCGCAGCTCCCGACGCCAGCACGGTTGAAGGAACTCTCACTCAAGGTGAAAGCCCGGCAGCCCCCGTGACGGGATTTGGCATTCCATGCCTCACCCGCTTTGTCCGAGAACGGCCTGAAACGTCGACACGAATGTCGACCGGATCAGGCGTTTCCGCCTCGCCCTTTTTCAGTGATGAGAAATATCGAATGGATCAGGTCATAGGATCGAACGTCGGGATTACTCCGGGGTGGGGCCGTGTCTCGCATACGAAGCGAGTGTCGACCGACCGGGATTACTCCGACGAGCCTCCTTCGCACTGGGCGAGCACCTCTCGATGCACCCAGCGCTAAGGGCAGCGGAAGATCGGTCTGGATGATGAACATCCGCGACCGGGTCAAGGGGAGCGACCCCTCACTTCTTAGACCGGCTGATGAGACCAGCTTTACCGAAGTCCGCTTACCCGACCGTGAACGTCAGCTCGCCTTTCTTAGCCTGGTAGTATCCCAACCAGGTTTACCAAAAGACCGCGTTTTTGCGTGAGCATGACGACCGGCGAGCGGAAAGACTCGCCTACAGTACGTCTCTACCACACTTGCGAATCCTGATCAAACTTCGGCGAAACGTGCGGGATGCCAGTTCTTGCCATTTCCTGCCAGTCGTGGTAGTCTAGGAATTTGGAGGACAGACGATGGAATCAATGAATGTCTCGTTGCCCAAGGGCCTGCGTCACTTCGTTCATGAGCAAGTCGCCACCGGCTATGGAAGCGTTAGCGAGTACATCCGCGAGCTGATCCGAACAGACCAGCTGAAGAAGCAGCAGGAATCGTTTGAGCGACAACTTCTCGAAGGCTTGGCCGGCGGTAAGGGGCATCCGCTCTCGAAGGCGGATATTGCCGCACTGAAAAAGACCCTTCTTGAGCGATCAGCGAATCGGTCCGCCACCGAATAAGGGAAAACGCATGGCAATTGAAATTCACCTCAACGACGACGCAAGGCTTCAAAGCATTGAAGCCGGATATGCCAACGTGGAGGACTATCTTTATAGTCTACTTCAGCGTGACCGCGCCCGTCTCGCCTGCATGAAGGGGCTTCAAGACGTAGACGCTGGCAATACGCGTCCGTTTGATGAGTTCGACGCGGCGTTTCGGAAGAAACACGGAATCGAGCTGGAACGGTGACCCCAGCGTTCAGGGTCTATGTCACAAAGGCTGCTGAAGCCGATATCGAGGACGCCTACCTGTGGTGGAGCGAGCACCGCTCCCGCATCCAGGCCAACAAGTAGTACGAATCGATCCTCAACTCCATCAAGACACTTTCGTCGATGCCGGAGCGATGCCCGATCGCGGAGGAAACCAACGATCTTGGCGTCCAGGTTCGACAGTTGCTTTTCGGCATCGGTGGAGGCAGGCCTACTCATCGGATCCTGTTTCAGACGCGTGACAAAGCGGTCCATGTAATTCGAGTCCTGCATGTGGCGCAGTCTGTCATCGATGAATCTGAGTAGCAAGCTACGAAAGGCCAATGCGCCAGCGACCCGTCGACGGTCAATTTGTTGGATCGGTAAGCATGAAAATTTGCCGTTCCCTTCTGCGATGCTGGACAGCGAGCATATTTCCGTGATACAAGCCCGGTTATTAGAAACCGCACATCATAGGAGGTAATACGATGAGCGATACAAAGAAGAAATCGGCAGCGAAGCCGATCAAGACCATTCGGCATGGGGCCGTTGGTGCGTCCATCTGGAAACGACAGGCACCGAGCGGGTTCGAGTACTTTGACTTTTCTCTGAGCCGGTCCTGGAAAACGCAGACGACCGGGCGGGAGGGTTATTCCCCCAACTTCTTCGCGGGCAATCTGGATGACCTGCAAGCGACGGTCAGCGACGCTGCGAGCTGGATTGCCAGCCAGCAAGCTTGCTTGCTGGATGCGCCGGATGATCGAGGCACGACATCCCCTAGTTCTGCGGATGCGGACTCGCGAAGTCCGTCGGCTCAGGTTGTCTTCTGAGGGGGGCCGCTGTTCGTCAGCGACATTGAATCGGGAACCTGCGGCGGGCAGGCCAAGCCGTGCGTTCGTTCGAAGTGGTCACGGAGGATGATCGTGCGGTACTGCTGGAAGACCGCGTCGGTTCCCTTACCCATTGACCTGAGGTAGCCGGCCCGCTTGGTCCGCTCGGCCGACTCCAACGCCTCGCGTTCGAAGTCTTCTTGGTGAGTTGGCGCGAGCCCTTGCCAGAAGGCCAAGAACGCCTGCTGTCGGGCATTCTCGCGGCCGGCGTGTTCGCGTTCTCGCCGCGTGCGAAATTCCCGTTCCGTGGCGAGACGGCTTTTCTCAGCATCTTTCCGCTTGCGGATCGCGATCGAGGATTCGAACCCCTTCGGAAGGACGATCTTGTCTGGGGCGCGAATCGCCCCGACGAGAAATCCGGGGCCACGGGATAGTCCCCGGTTGTTGTACCAGTCGTGGAGTTCGATCATCGTCTGCACGTCGGCCCAGGGATGGTTGGAGACCAGATCGTCAGCGGCTCCCGGGCCAACACCCCGTTTGGCCAGTGCGTTGACGAGGCTCCCGCCATCGAGCGTGGAGACCTGCGTCGGACCGTCGGG
>SKVE01000550.1 GCA_007129635.1 Planctomycetaceae bacterium | reverse complement strand
CCGCGCTGGTCGGCATCCTGCTATCGCTGCTGTGTTTCCGCAGCTTGAAGATCACCATGATGATCTTTTTTGTCGGAGGTCTGAGCGCCATCACCAGCTTGGGCATCGTCTGGTGGGCGGGCGGATCGGTCGATGCGATCGTGATGTCCATGCCTTCGCTGGTTTATGTCCTAGGCCTGTCCGGCGCCGTTCATATCGTGAACTACTATCGGGACGCGGTGGAGGAGTATGGTGTCCAGGGTGCGGCGGGACGCGCCCTGGCACATGGCTGGCGTCCCTGTACGTTGGCGGCATTCACGACGGCGTTGGGGCTGCTGTCCTTGAATACCAGCAACATCCTGCCGATCCGTAACTTCGGCTTCTATTCGGCGATCGGCGTGATGGCGACGCTGATCTTGCTGTTTACGTTCCTGCCCAGCGCCTTGCAGCTATGGCCGCCTCGCTTCCACACGGTCCGCGACGATGATGGCAAGGTACGGCGAGGCGGCTTTCAGCGGCATCTGCTGAATTTCTGGATGGGCGTCGGTACCTTCATCACCCGGCGGCACGCTTGGGTCGCGGGGACATGCCTGGTGATCTTCGTCCTGTGCGCCATGGGTCTGCCCAAACTCAATACCAGCGTCCATCTGATCAAGCTGTTCGATGGCGATGCGAAGATTATCCGGGACTATGCCTGGCTGGAAGATCATCTGGGCCGACTGGTACCGATGGAATTGGTGATCCGGGTCCAGCCGCACCATATCCGATCGTCCCAATCGGACGAGGCCCGCGCGGCGGACGCGTCGCCGATCGACGAACGATTCCAGCTAAACTTTTTGGAGCGGATGGAGATCGCGGCGCGGATCCAGGACGTTCTGGAGGCCACCTTTGGTGAAGACGGCCAAGGAGTCGTCGGGCATGGCATGTCAGTGCCGACGATCGCACCGGATCTGCCCCCACCCGGATTCGCCACCGTACGCAACCCGGTCCGGTCACTGATGAACCGCAAGCTGGAAGAGCATCGCGGCGAGTACTTGGCGACGGACTACCTGAAGATCGATCGCGAGGCCCCCTATGCGGGCAGCGAATTGTGGCGGATCAGCCTGCGGTTGGGCGCGTTGATGAACGTCGATTACGGGCAGTTCGTCTACGAATTGAAGCGGGCGGTCGAGCCGGTGCTGATGGCTTACGACATGCGACTGGATCTCCTGCAACGCTTGGACCAGCAACGAGAGGGTCGAGGTGCGGTCCGAGCACGTATCGCCATCTTGGGCTACCCCGAGCAGGACAGAATGGTCCAGGATCAGCAGCGAGACCGCGACGAGCCTGCCGAATTCCCGATCGACCAGACTCGGATCTTTGCCGACACGTTGCGCGATCTGCTGGTTTGCGCCGGGGCCAACGTGATGATCAATCCGCAACCAAGAGAGGCTGCGGCCGATTTCTATACGTCGGAGAAATGGCAGCAGTATCTGACCGAACACTTCGACGGCGTCGTGCTGCTGGACGATCGCCCCGAACAAGAGCTGGACTTCCTGCACCAGCATGCCCGGTTGCTGATCGATGCCCGCGGCCATCGCTTCGATCCGTTGACGCCCGGTGCGCTCACGGCCGTGGATCAGGGACATCCGATCCATGTGGTCTACACGGGGGTCGTGCCGATCGTGTACAAAGCCCAGCGCGAGCTACTGAACAGTCTGATCGAAAGCATCGGTTGGGCATTCGTGATGATCGCGCTGGTGATGATGGTGCTGTTACGCAGCGGCCCGTGGACCTGGCGAAACCTGCTGAACGTTCGCGGCGGCATGATTTCGATGGTTCCCAATGTCTTTCCCATCGTCCTGATCTTCGGCATGATGGGGCATCTTCATGTGCTGGTCGACATCGGCACCATGATGACCGCCAGCGTGGCGATGGGTGTCGCGGTGGACGATACGATCCATTTCCTGACCTGGTTCCGCGACGGCATCGCGGCCGGGCTGCCGCGGCACAAGGCGATTGTCGAGGCTTATCGGCGGTGCGCGGCGGCCATGACGCAGACAACGCTGATCGGTGGCTTAGGGTTAGCGGTGTTCGCATTCAGCACCTTCACCCCAACGCAGTATTTCGGTACCATGATGCTATTGTTGCTGTGTGCCGCGCTGATCAGCGACCTGATCTTCCTGCCGGCGCTGCTGGCCGGCCCCTTGGGCAAGTATTTTTGCCCCCAACCGGATCCGCAGCCGGCGGCCGATCGTCGGACATCGACCGAGGCGGACACGCAGCCGGATTCGACCTTCGGCGCGCCGCACGTCAGCGGATCTGCGGCGGTTAGCAATCGGATGGTGCGCAAAGATCGTGCTCATCGCCGCTAGAACCTGATAATGCCTGAGATGACGCCTGACCCACAACCGCAGCCTGCTGCTCCTGTTTCTCAGACGCCCAAGCGTTCCAGACGCCTGGTTCCCGGCCCCTGCGGTGCCGCAATCATGGCGTTGTGTCTCGTGATGATTGCGATCGTTCGGCTGATGCAGCCGCATGTCAATCTGTCGAAGGCCGATGTGAATGTGGCCTCACTCGTGTTGGGCCTGATCGCATCGATCACCCTGCTGGTCTGGTTCCTGCGCCGCAGTGGATACTCGACTGCGTTGCGGCGATCGGTCGGCTGGTCGCTGCTGGCTATCCTGCTGGTTCTGATCGCCATGTTGCGCATCGATCATGTCAGCGGCGATTTGATTCCTCGATTCGCCTGGCGTTGGCAGACTCGGGCGGACCGGACCATCGCCCCGGCAACGGCCACAGGGGGGCTAGTCGATCTGGCAACGACCTCCGAAGATGATTTCCCTCAGTTCTTGGGTCCGCAGCGTGACGCGGTGTTGCCGGACATCCATCTGCAGACCGATTGGGAACGCTATCCACCTGGCTTACTGTGGCGTATCGACGTCGGGGCCGCCTGGTCAGCGTTTGCGGCGGTCAACGGGTTTGCCGTCACGATGGAACAACGGGGCGACCAGGAACTGGTGACCTGTTACGAGATCGCGACCGGGCGGTTGCTTTGGTTTCACGCCGAAACGACTCGACATCAGACCGTTCTGGGCGGCGTCGGGCCGCGCAGCACGCCGACGATCCACGAAGGCCGGGTCTACACGCTGGGCGCGACGGGCATCCTGCTGTGCCTGGATGGTGCGACCGGTCAGGTTCTCTGGCGGGACGACATCCTGGCTCGCCAAGGCCTCACTCCACAGCAAGACCTGCAAGGCATCGCCTGGGGCAGGTCGGCTTCGCCGCTGATCGTGGATGATCTGGTCGTGGTGCCCTGGGGAGGCCCTGCTGCGGGGGACAAGGTGTCCTTGGCCGCCTATGACCATCAGACCGGGCAGGTGGTCTGGACGGCGGGCGAGTATCAGGCCGCTTATGCGTCGCCGACGCTCGCTACCCTGGACGGCGTGCGGCAGATCCTGAGCGTCAACCAGGATGTTGTGACCAGCCACGACCCCGCGACAGGATCGGTGCTGTGGCAAGCCCCGTGGCCGGGCAACAGCACCAGCAATGCCAGTGTGTCGCAGCCCGTGGCGCTGCCGGGCGATCGGGTGTTGCTGAGCAAGGGATACGGCATCCGTGCGAAGATGCTACAGGTCCGGCACGCCGGCCGAGACCAGTGGTCGGTGGACGAACTCTGGAACGCCTCGCGAGTGCTGCAGACCAAGTTCACTAATGTCGTCGTGTTGGACCAGTACGCTTACGCCCTGCACGATGGCATCCTGCAATGCGTTCGTCTGTCGGATGGCCAGCAGCAATGGCGCGGCGGACGGTACGGCCAGGGCCAGGTGCTGGGTGTCGGCCGCACGCTGCTGGTGCAAGCGGAATCAGGAGACATCGTCCTGGTGGCCGCGCGACCCGACCAGCACGAGGAACTCGCTTCGTTCCCCGCCTTGGAAGGCATGACCTGGAACAACCCCTGCTTGTACGGGCGGTACCTGTTGGTCCGAAACGCCGAACAGGCCGCTTGTTTCGAATTGGAACTGGCCAGCCCCTAAGCTCGCGGAAGGGGTCGGGAGTCGTTTTCGGATAAGCCGCTTTCCAGGTGGTTAAACGTCGGCCGAAAACGACTCCCGACCCCCTTGCCCTCACGCGTGCAACGCGATCTTCATGGACAAGAAACTCCTGGCCGAGTGCTTAGCCTAGGCAACTCGCAGGAAATAATCTACCGCGTTCGGCGAGGGTCTCCGACCCCGCCGAAACCGCCGACCGAAGGTCTCCCGCGATATTGGAGACCTTCGGTCGCCGGGCTGGCTCGGTCAGAGACCGGCCACAGCGCTGCGGG
>SKVE01000819.1 GCA_007129635.1 Planctomycetaceae bacterium | reverse complement strand
ATGGCCAATACCAACAGGGTTCCCAGCACGGCCGCACCCAGGACCATCAGAGCCCCCGAAAGATCGACCAGTTTGACATCGCGTCGAGTGCGATTGAGTTGGGCCTCGATGTATTGATCCGCCACGATTCCGCTCTGCGGCGAGATGCGTTTGCGGTCCGTCGTTCTCGAAATCAGCGTTTTTGTGGACATTTGGTCTCTTCGAACTCAGTTGAACACGCGGAGCGATACCACCCGTGTGTCGCACTGGGTGACACGCCCGTCAGGGTATGGGCCGGATGCAGACTGACGAACGCGGCTACTGCCTCTTCTTCATTATACCCCATTGACACCTCGTTCGGCGAGGGTCTCCGACCCCGCCGAAACCGCCGACCGAAGGTCTCCCGCGATATTTGGAGAGAGGCTCGGTCCGAGACCGGCCACAGCGCGGTCGGCGGGAGTGGCTCGGTCCGAGACCGGCCACAGCGCGGTCGGAATACCAAGCCGTCCTTCGAGGGAGCTTTAGGCAACGTTGGGCTTCATCAGCAGCCCCCCTGTCAAGGGGGTCTATTGGTGGAAAGCGGCGTTCAGCGCGCTCAAGTACAGTGGCGAGACTTCGCGCTGCGGCGTGATTTTCATCAAGCGATGAGTGGCCATCAACACATTCCGACGACTGACCTGGCCGATCAGCTTGCCGTCACGAATCACTGGAAAACGCCGATAGGGCGTGTGTAGGAATTCTTTCGCGATCGCCAACAGATCCCTATCCTCGGTGATCGTTTCCGCTTCGAGGTCCAGAAAATGCCGCACACGATCGAAAACGATCGGAGTTGATCGTTCCCCCAATGGTCCAGTATCATGTATAGCCTTGAGGGCTACTTTTCCACCCGGAATCATCGAAGCCAGCTCGTTCGAATTGCGTAAAACATCCCGGCGGCTGATCAATCCGACCAATTTACCATCTCGCAATACCGGCAGACGCCGATAGGGTGTTTCGCGGAATATCCTGGCACACTCTAGAAAGGTGACATCTTCCAGAATAGTCCGTTCCAGGTCCGCATCCATGAACGCGGCGACTTCCGTAGTTGGCAACTGCTCATAAGCCGCTTGCACCAGCACGCTCATGCTGGTTTTCTCAGAGAAGACGCCCAGAAACCGTCCGTCCGAGTCTACAACCGGAGCGCCCGAGATGCGGTGATCCAGCAAGTTCCCGATCGCTTGGACCACATCCGTCTCGGGGCTGAGCGTCACCAGCTTGGTCGACATGATCTGCCGAGCGTCCGGCAGGGTGGGCAAAGCCACCTGCTGCTGTTTGGCGAAACGAGCGATCACATCGAACAGCTTCATGCAGCATTTTTCCGAGAACACGCCCAGGTAGTTGCCGTCTGCTTCGGTGACAGGGGCGCCGCTGATGCCGTGCTTGACCAACAAACGAATCGCCTCAGCGACCTCGGTGTCGGGTAGCAAAGTTACCAACTTGGTGACCATAATGTCTTGGGCAAGGGGAGGATTCATGGCGTCCTTTGTCCTAAAAAACGTTTGTGGCATTGTCGTCAGCGGGTTCATCGAACCCACGTTCGATCGTCAATCCGCCAGCGTCAAGCCGGAGTCAGCCGGAGAATTCTAGCAACGGTTCGCGACAAATGCAAAAGCAAATCGGTGAATGCCCGTCGGTGGGAGTGGGCTCGATTTGACTTATTTTCTTTTGGGGGAGGAGGCGACCGACATGTCGCAATATCTTTTGGGGATCGACAATGGCAGCACGGTCGTCAAGGCGGCCCTTTTTACGACGGACGGAACAGATGTCGCCGTCGCGGCCAAAAAAATCCCGCTCAGCTCGCCGCAACCGGGCTACAGCGAAGTCGATATGGAGGTCCTTTGGGGGCTGACGGTAGAGGCCATCTGCGAGGCGATGCAACAAGCCGGTGTTACGGGCAAGGATATCCTGGGGGCTGCTTGCACCGGGCATGGTAACGGCCTGTACTTGGTGGATAAAGATTTGCGACCCGTTCGACCGGCGATTCGCGGGGCCGATACGCGGGCTCGCGAGTACATCGACCGCTGGCTGGCCGACGGTGTGGATGTGGCTGTTCGGCCCAAGACCATGCAAGCCATCTGGCCGGCGCAACCCAACGCGCTGATGGCGTGGATGCGCGATCATGAACCTGATTCGCTGCGCAAAGCGGTCGCGAATCTGACAGTCACCGACTATGTCCGGTTGCGGTTGACCGGGCAACTGGCAGCCGAACTGACCAACCAGTCAGGGACCAGCCTGATGAATGTCGGCACGGGCCAGTATGATCCCGAGGTTCTCCAGGCCTTCGGCATCGCGGAGCTGCAGCGTCTGCTGCCGCCTTTGTGCCGCTCCGCAGAAATTGGCGGAACCGTGACGAAGGGTGCGGCCGAGGCCACGGGGTTGGCCGTCGGCACTCCCGTCGCTGGCGGTCTGTTCGATATCGATGCGTGCGGCCTGGCCTCGGGATTGGTCGACGAGAGCCAGTTGTGCATGATCGCCGGTACCTGGGGAAACAACCAGTACATCGCCCAGCGACCGGTCGTCCACCAGGATGTCTTCATGACCACGCGTTACGCCATCGATGGATACTTTCTGATGCTGGAAGGCAGCGCCACTTCGGCCAGTAACCTGGAATGGTTTGTGACCGAGTTCTTCCAAGCCGAGCGAAAGCAGGCCGAGGCGGAAGGGGATTCCATTTACCAGTGGTGCGATCGGCTGGTTGCCAGTACCGATCCCGGTGAATCAGGGACCGTGTTCCTGCCCTTCCTGCACGGATCCAATGTCAGTCTGGACGGAAAAGGGGCGTTTTTTGGACTGGATGCCTGGCAATCGCGTGGACACGTGCTGCGCGCCATCTACGAGGGCATTGTGTTTTCGCATCACTGGCACCTGGACCGGCTGCTCCAGTTTCGTTCGCTGCCCAGCCAGATTCGGCTTTCGGGCGGAGCCGCGCGCAGCGATGTGTGGCTGCAGATGTTCGCCGATATCCTGCAAGTGCCCGTCGAAGTCCCGGCAGGTAACGAACTGGGTGCGTTGGGCGCAGCGATCGCCGCTGCCGTTGCCGCCGGATGCTACGACGATCTGAACGCCGCATGCCAGTCGATGGTCCGCATCGAACGTGCCTGCCAGCCGAACCCGAAGTTGGCCGATCTGTATCGAGAAAAATACGATCGGTACCTGCGGCTGTTACAGATCATGGCCCCTGCCTGGTCCGAACTGGCCTGGAAAAACCGTTAAGAAAGGATGGCACGATGGTATTGGATCCGCAAGCTCAGGCACTCCTGGATCAATTTGCTCGATCGGGCGTCAAACCGCTGTCGGAAGTATCCCTTCAGGACGCTCGGGAGCAGATGCTGGTCGGTAGCTGTTTGCTGGGACCGGGCGAGAAGGTTCATCAGGTCGAAGATCTCGAGGCACCTGGGCCGGCCGGCAGCGTTCCGATCCGACTGTACCGACCGCGACCCGACCGGGATCTGCCCACGTTTGTCTATCTGCACGGCGGCGGCTGGATCATGGGAAGTATCGTGACCCACGATGCGCTCTGCCGCACCCTGTGCCGCCGCAGCGACATGGCGGTCGCTTCGGTCGGTTATCGCTTGGCACCCGAGCACAAGTTTCCGGCCGGTCTGGAGGACTGCTATGCGGCCGTTGGCTGGTTGACGCAGCAAGCCCAGACGCTGGGCTTGGACGCCCGTCGACTGGCGGTCGGTGGCGATAGCGCCGGGGCGAATCTGGCGGCGGCAGTGATCCTGCTAGCGCGAGACCGAGGCGGGCCGGCGATCGCCTTTCAACTGCTGATCTACCCGGCGACCGACTTCGATTTCGAGACGCCTTCGTATCGTGAGAATGCTTACGGTTTCCATTTAACCCGCGACGATATGATTTGGTGCTGGCGTCAATACCTGGCCAACGACCTGGACGGTTACACGCCTTTGGCTTCGCCGCTGCGCATCGACGATCTTCGAGGCTTTCCGCCGGCCATGGTGATCACGGCCCAATACGATCCACTCCGTGACGAGGGCGAAGCTTACGCGGACCGGCTGGCCCAAGCGGGCGTCCCGGTCACCCGCAAGTGCTACGCGGGCATGATCCACGGATTCATCCGCCGCCCCACGCAATTGGACCAAGCCCAGATCGCACTGAACGAAATCGCTGCAATACTGAAAAATCATCTGATGTAACGAGTCGATCCCCGTCCCAAACGCTACTTCCTCGAAGGATGCCCAATCATGAAATCCGTACGATGCGTTGGACTCTCGTGGCTGCTGCTGGCCGTCTGCTTTTTGGTCGCT
>SKVE01000661.1 GCA_007129635.1 Planctomycetaceae bacterium | reverse complement strand
GAGGCGTAGAAGTCACCTGCGGAGACCGCCGCCAGCAGCTCGTGCGGGCATAGATTGGCCGCGCGAACCACGCTCCAGGCTTTCGGCGGAACTTCGTACGAATGGCGGTCGTCGGTGCCCAGGCCCCACATCAACGGTTGGCCGTGCGCGGCGCGATGCGAATTGACCACATCCCAGAACTTCTCGGGTTTCCAACCCTCGGGATGTGCGTCGAAGCCTCCCATCCCATTATTGTTCAACTCGAAGACCCGGATCTGGGGCAGCGCGATCAGATCGTTGGGCGAAAAGTCATAGTAGCGCCACAACGGATGGTTGGCGAAGAACAGATAGTCTTGCCCTTCGTACAGTTCCTGACCTTTGACAAACGTGCGTTCGAGAATCTCGCCCGGGGCCTCGGCCTCGATGTAGGGAAAGATCTCGCGAACGTTGATGAAGTTCACATGGACTTGTTGGCCGTTGGGCGCACCGCCCGTCTGCTCGTATCCGGGGATCATCAGGAACTTGCCCGGTTCGGCGAATTGAGCTTCCAGTTCATCGTACGGAGTCATACGAACGTACGTCTGATCGCCGACGGTGATCGTGCGGACCGAATCCGGACCGAACTTTTCCACCATCTGGTCGATGTGCGACTGCAGCAATCGCGGCCAGCCCGGAGTCGGGGACACGACCTTCCACAAAGAATTTTCGCCTTCGAACGCCGCAACGTCCGAGGGTTGATTGTTGAACCCAAATCCATCGAAACGCAATTCGTCCGACTGAAAGATATTATGATCCGAAGGGCAGATGAAGTGATAGCCGTGCGACTTGTACCAATCGACGGCCCATTCGGCAATCGGATGGCCGTCCGACCACTGGGTGTGCATGTGCAGATTGCCTTTGAACCAATGTTTCTTGGCGGTCGCGGCTGTATCCATGCCAGAAAGGATTCGCTGGGGCGTCACGGCGGCCGCCGTGGCGATTACCCCCGAGGCCTTTAAGAAATCACGACGGGAAACATTTTTAGACATGGCTTGATCTCCTGGATTATGCAAGCATTTCACATTTTCTTCGCATCTGATCGGGCGGACCTGCCGCAGCCGAAATCGATCGGTTGCATTGTGATCCAGCCCGGTAGGGTCGTCAACCATCTGGCAGAGCGTATCACGACTGAGGGCAACATTGCCTTCGTGCTTTGCCTTACGGGTTCGTACTGGACAAACGGTGGGGCGGGTTGTAATGGAACGATCGCCAGTAGGCTTCTTCGATCGCGCGAAAGTCGATGGGCTGGTCCGGATCCAGATCTGCGGGCAGGACACCGTACTGCTGCATCTGACGCAAGTAATACGCGTTGGGGCGGAAACCGGGCATGTCAAAACGCTTGGCTTGGTCCAGTCGGTTGGCCGCTTCGACGATCGCCGCGAGCATGGCTTGATAGCCCGGGTCGCCCGTATCGGCGAACACATCGGCGCCGCACCAGGCGAGCCCCCCGGCATCGCGAGCCAATGGGGCGCGGAGCACCAACGACTTGTCGGGTCTGGTCAGGTTGCACAACGACTGAGGCGGTCGGGCATTGCCGAATTGATAGTAGCCGATACGTCCGCGGATCATCTGCAGGTCCGTGAATTGGTGGACCAACGGCAAGTGCGGCCCCAGCGATCCGAAGCGGAAGTACCAGTCCCCTGGTCCGATCCGGTTTCGTTCCGGCGCGGGTGTACCGTGGCAACCGGCACACCGCTGATCGAACATTGCCACGGGGAACTCGACCGGCGCCATCCCCGAGCCCAGCGCGGCGTAGGTTCCGGCGTAGACGGCGCTGGATTCGATCCACAGACGCACCAAGGTCTGCTCATCTTCGCTCAATCGCACCTGGTGGTGGCTGCCGTCCAGATAGTCCAACAAGGGGCTGGCCGAACTGCCGACGGAACGCGGTGGCCGGTTGCCTGCGGCGTTGCGACCGTCGGAGATCAGGCTGTGCTGCAACATCGTCCAGTAACTCTGGGAAAACATGGGTGTGTGGTCCCCGGTGAAATCGACCTTGCCTTCCAGCCGATCCGGCTGATGGCATTCGACACAATGCAGGTCCAAGATGGGCTGAATGTCGCGGGCGAAATCGATGACGTTCGGGATCCCGGCAACCGGCTTGATCCGATCGGCCGGTCGCTGGAACGCGGCCAGCCCCGTATCCAGCCGCGGTGTGCTGGTACGGGTTTCGTGGCAGCCCACGCATCCGGTCACTTCGCCCGGTTGGACGCTGACAAAGCTGTGCATCCGCTTGACAGCCAGATCGTTCTCGTCCAACGCGACAAAGAACAGCGACCTTAGGGCCGGCACTTCGAAGTTCGCCGATCCATCCTCGGCCACGGGGACGGTGCCCAGGACCGAGGCCAATTGGAACGAGCCGCCGGCGGTGATCGGCCACATACCGCCGGAGAAACTGATCGGTTTCGGCAGACGTTCCATCACCAGCAGCTTTTTGATCTCGCCGCGTCGAACGCCTGCCATGTTTCGACCCTGATAGACATCACTCAGCACCAACCGGCCGGTGGCTTGCAACGGATCGATGCGGTCCGGGATGATTTGTTCCCGCTCGCGCGGCACCAGCGGTCGGGGCTCGTGGCATTCCAAGCCGCAACCCGGCGGCGGTCCGCAAATCAACTCCGTTTGGCCCAAGCCATTCATCACGTGGATGCCCTGCTGATCGACAACCAGGAAGCTGTCTTCGGCGAACGGGAACGGATCGCGGTACAGACGTCCCGTGCTGATGCGGCGCGCCGATGCCGGGTCGTCCGGTCCTTGGGACGGATCGACGACCGTGATATGCCCCATGTGCCCCGGCCGCCCGTGTCCAGGCGAAAACGAGGCGACCACCAAGTTCGTCCCGGGGATGGGCTTGGCGTCCAGCATGGCGATCCCCGGCCACTGGTTGCCGAAATACGTCATTTGGCCGGTGCCATCGGGGTTGACGGTCCAGAGATGATGGTAATCGAACTGGCTGCGATCCACATACTCCCACCGCGTGAACAGCACGCGTCCATCGGGCAGCACCCAGGGCGTGTTATCATGTTCGGCGTTGGTCGACAGAGGGCGGATGTTGCTGCCATCCGCATCGCATCGGTACAGCACAGCGACGGGCGTTCTCCAGCAGCTTACAAACCGATTACAGCGACTGGACCCAAAGACGATGCCGCCATCGGGCAGATAAGCGGGCTCGATGTCGTCGAACGGTCCGTCGGTTAACTGAACCAGACCCGAGCCATCGGCTTGAATCTCGTACAGATGATAATACGGCTGACCACCGCGACGGTAGGAGAACAGGATGGTCTGTCCGTCGTAATGCACCTGAGGATCACGGATGCCGCCGGTGGGATCCTCCAGCAGCACGGTACGCTGGCCGGAGCGAAGATGATAGCGCACCAACCGGCCACCGTCTCCGAATCGCGCCGCCGGCGGTTCCTCCTCGGTGCCGCATTGCGGAGGGTACTCAGGCACATTCGACGATAGGAAGCCAAAAGTGGCGTAGTAGTGGTCGAATTCCGTCACCCGTTCCGCGAAAATGATCTCGTCCACATCGGCCATCGGGCCGTCCAGGAATTCAGCCAGCAGATTCAGCGGCGTCAGCTCTTCGGGCGTTGAACCCGGAACCAGCGAGACATTATCGGCCAGCCAATTACTGGACGCGTTCAACGCTTGCAACTGCACGCGTCCGACGGCCGCATCGGGCGGCAACGCTTGTTGGAACACTTGCACGTGCTTGACCGTGTCGCCGCTGAGCGTGACATCGTAGTACGGTACTGGGGCGGCCAGGTGTCCAGCGATCATCAGATGGTTGACCACCGGCGTCTGGCCTTTCCAGACGCCGACCATCTCCGGATCGGCGGTTGGTTTCGCTGTCAGGTTGCCTAGCGGTTGCCAGTGGGTACCATCGTGAGCTTCCAGCCGATTGCCGCTACCCACCCGCATGTTGATGGCGATACGATGGGCTCCGGGACCACAATAGATCAGCACGTTCATGGTCCGGTCGCCGCGGTTGGGGAACACGGCAAAGTCCATGCGGAAGACGAAGCTGGAGATCGAACCATCGGGCGACTGGTGCAAGTTATCGCCGTAGGGTCGGACGATCTCGGCCGAGTGATTGCCGGCGATCACCGAGGCCTGCTGCATTCGCACTCCGCCGGGATGCACGGTCCAATGTTGAGGACGGCCGTCCATCACCGCTTCGAAGTCCCCGCCCGCAATCTGCTGGTCACCCAATGCAGGCAGCGCGAGAACGAACCACAGGACCGATCCTAACAGGGAGCCAAGGCGAAT
>SKVE01000911.1 GCA_007129635.1 Planctomycetaceae bacterium | reverse complement strand
CGCGCTGTCCGTCGCGGATTCCCGTCGCTTTGTCCTCCAGCAGCGCCGCCAAGTACTGGAAGGCTTCGATGTCGGCCAACTCTTCTTCAACAATCGCCGTCGCGGCGCGCACGGTCGCCAGGCGTTCCGAGGTGACTTCGCCGACAATCCGGGTGGCGAGCGCCGGGCCGGGGAAGGGCATGCGGTCCGTAAGTCCGTCGGGCAGTCCCAGTCGCCGTCCGACCTCGCGCACGCCATCTTTCCGCAGCGTTTCGAGTGGTTCCAACACACGATAGCCATATTGCTGTTGGGGGTCGATCCCCAGTTGAGTCAAGATGTTGTGTTGGCGTTTGATACCGGCCACGGTCTCCTCGATGTCGGTCAAGATGGTCCCATGCAACAGGAACCTGGCCCCCGTCTCTCGCACCAATCGGCCGAAGACGTCGCGATAGAAGGTCGAAGTCACCGCTTGCCGTTTTTCTTCGGGGTCCGTCAGACCGGCCAATGCGTCCAGGAATTCGGCCCGTGCATCAAGACGCTCCACCGGGATGCCCAGGGCGGCGAACGCTTCCACGACGAACTCCGGTTCGCCCTCGCGCATCAGAGCATTGTCGACGAACACCGTCTTCAAACGATCACCCAACGCTCGGTGGCCGAGGACGGTGACCACCGAACTGTCGACGCCGCCGCTGAGCGCATTGATCGCTTTTTCCGCGCCGATCGCCTCACGGATCGATGCAATCTGCTGTTCGATGAATTCATCCCAATGGCTCATAGAAGCTTCTCCTGTAAGGAAATCCTGCGGAATTGAAGACCGGAGAAATCGACCAACGTATTGTCCATAACGTAACCGACGTGGGCGATCGAGTTCAAGGGCTGCTTCCACGGTGTTCTTGTCGATTGTCTTCGGCCCACGATCAACCCCATGATTGCACGACGACCCACAAGCGGAATCCCAGAACGATCGCACCCAAGACGACGGAAGTCAGGGCGGCCATCAGTACCGCAGCACTGCCGATATCCAATGCGTTACCGACATGGGGATTAAGTGTCCGGTCGACGGCTTTCGCCAGATGTTCCAAGGCCGTGTTGAACATCTCGGCCACCAGCACTCCACCGATGGCCAACACCAGCAGGCTCCATTCAAAGCGATTGAGCCCCAGCGCCGCTCCGACGACCAACACCAACGCAGCAGCGGCAAAATGGGCTCGGAAACTGGATTGATCGTGAATGCCCATCCAGACGCCGCGAAAGGCATCGGCAAACTTCCGCCACCAACCTCGATTGGGTGAATGAAAGGGCAGATCGTTCGTCACGGAGTCGCCTTTCCGATGACAATTTCCGCCTGCTGTGAACCGATCCGGCCCGCGTGATGCGCGTCGATGACCAACCGATACGTGGCGTGTTGTCGGGGCAGCGAGAGGCTTAGCCGATACCGGCCTTGTCCATCGGCGACCGCGATGGGATTCCAGTAACGGACGCTTTCGTCGGTCGCGGTGTCCGCGTCGGCTTGATCGTCCGCGTCGGCTTGATCGTCCGCGTCTCGATCGGCGGCGTCTCGATCGTCCGCGTCTCGATCGGCGGCCGGTTCCAGAGCGAGCGGCGACGCGGACGGCGAGTCCGACAACCGACGAGCTTCGAGCCGCGGCGGTTCATCCACCGCACCAGCGGACCGCAGTGGTCGCGACCGCGCCATGATCCCTGGCGCTTCCATGTCCATCGGTGCTGCCGGTTCCCGCGGGCCGGCCATCCCCATGCCGGCCATCCCCCCCATGCCGGCCATCCCCCCCACGCCTGCCGCCTCTTGCCGAGCTGCTGCCAACGGGGCTGCGTCCGGAGCTGGCGCCGAGAAGGCTTCCGCGCCAAGTTCGTCCGGTGCGGCCATTCCCAAGGCCTCTTCGCTCATCGAGTCGCGGGCGGTCGCTGCCTGCTCAGCTTGTTCCGCTAATCTTGGCGCCGCCTCGGTGGTCGGTTCGGCATCGGGCGCCTCGAAGGCTGTCGCCGGGCTTTCCGGCACCGTCGATCGCGGCACAGCTTCGGCCACCTGAAAATCGGCTCGTCCGGACATCGATCGTCTGGACCAAGACAACTGTCCCTGCGAATCGATGCTTGCCGAGACCCAGAAGATTCCGACGATCATTCCCAGGCAGGCCACGGCCAGATTCGGCGCCCAGCGGTAAGGACCTGCGGAGCCTCGCACCAAACCGAGCATCAACGTTGCCACAGTCACCAGCAGACCGCCCAACAGGACAAGCAGCCCCATGCGGCGCAGATCGGATTCGCGAGCCGTCCTGAGATCGACCAGCGTTTTATCCGCCAGCATGCGGACGCGACTTGAATTGTCAGCCACGATTTGCGGCACGACGGATTCTGCCGCCGCCACGGTTCCCAACCTCCATTGCATCGCGGCGGCAGGCTCGCTTCGATGGATCTCGGCAGCCAGCAACCCGTCCGTCGACTCCCCCCATCGCCCCGACCGTTGTGTACCCAGCAAAAGGTCCAACAAGCGGCTGGTTTCGGGTCGTCGAGCATCCGGATCCAGATCAGCAGCTTCCAGTGTTCGAGGATCGTCGACCTGCGATGTCAACCAGATGCGTTTGGTTAAACTAAACGTATGTTTGGGGAGCGGCGAGGGCGGCAGGTCGTCCATCACCGCCACCCCCAACATCGCGGGCTGCTCCTGCCCCGATTCATCCCGTACCTTCAATTGCAACTGGACCTCATCGCCCGGTGCATAATGGGATCGTAGTGCGTTGACTTGCACTTGCAACTTGCGGTGCGGTCGGCGATAAACCAGACGCTGGGCCACCGGTCGAGCTGGTTGAGTACTCAGATCGTACGCAGTGACCCGGATCACACCCTCGGCCCGCTCGGCGATCGGCAGGCGAACTTGGCGGTACCCGCAGTTGGGCTCCGTTTCGCGTTTCAGGAAATGGTCGCTTGTCACGATCTGTTGGCCGACCACAGCACCGCGGCATGTCGCCATGATGGCTAACGGCCGCGAGCAATCGGTCGAGCGCAGATCCAGAACCAGGTCACTGCCGGGCTTGAATACCCCCGGTCCACCATCCAAGACTAACCATCGTTCCGGATCAGCAGACGGCAACCAAAACGACGTGGCGGTGGAACGAGGCGACTTGATTTCCAGCCGATAACGTCGGTCCGGTTCTGGCGTGACAACGAACAGCCCACGCCCTTCGAGTTCGGTTTGTACGTCCGTCTGCCATCGGTTGTCTTGATCGACAATCCGACCTTGGATAGAAACAGACTGACCGTGGTCGTCACTGGCGTGGAAATATACACGATTGCTGACCCCGGCCACCAGATCGCCCGATTCCGGAAAAAAATCAATCGTCAGCCCGTCCGGTGGAACGCTGGCCGTTTCGCTGGCTTCAGACGCATCCCAAGGCCCGAGATGCTGACCAGCTTGGACCAGCACCGCGCGAGACACCGCGTCAAAACGATCCTGCGGGCTGCGGGCGACCACGCGATACGTTCCAGGCGACGTATCCACGGGGATCGTCATGCGACCGTACCGAACCCCGTTTTCAGTCAAGGCCTGGCTGGACGTTTCTTCCAACACTTGTCCCACCGCATCGACGAGCTGCACCTGCACCTCGATCTCTTCATCGCACTGCAAATCAAAACTGGTCAACGAGACCGTGCGGTACCGCAACGACTGGCCAGGCCTGACGATCGTTTCATCTAACCATAAATGAGTGATCCATTTGGAGGGTTCGACACGAAACGTGTGCGAGAGCGGGGCAGCGACGCCATCGCCTATCGGCTGGACCTCCAAGCGGACGAATCGATCGCCCAATTCCGCAGGCGTTTCAATCTGCAGGATCCCAGCGGCATCCGTCTGAGCCTGGGCGTCAACCAACACGCGGTCATCGTCGCCGTACAACCGGTAGGCGATCGGTGTTGAACTCGCACGATCCGCCAACGATCGCGTCATGACGGTCAAGTAGTTGGACGGTTGGGATTGCAGTCGGCTGGGCGCTAGTAACATGGTACGGACGGGCTGCTCGCTCCACTGCTTCCGCTCCACCTGAAACTCGGCGGGCCGCAACGGCGATTGCGGCTTCAGGTAAGCAAAGCCCACGAATCCGACTAACAACACGGCAGCCAACGAGGCACTAAAACGCAGGGCAGTGGCCAACCTTGGCTTTGCCAAGGCGGCCGTCGTCGCCGCCACGATAGCACCTTCCTTCAAATCGTCTGGGATTCCGGACCGTTGCTTGAGAGCAGCACCCGGCGCCGAAGCGGTGGGCGTATCGTTCTGGTCGTTGGCCAGGTCGTTGGCCAGCTTCGGGAT
>SKVE01000802.1 GCA_007129635.1 Planctomycetaceae bacterium | reverse complement strand
CTACCTGGCCTTCCTGGCTCATTGGGGCGTCACCGATGACCAGGACGGTATCCTGGCTTGCTTCTGTACTAGTCCTGCGATCCGTCGTTTTGGTCCGGCATTTTTGACCGAGTTCATCGGTACCTTTGTGTTGCTCTTCGGTGTTCTGTCGATCGGTCGCGTCGCGTTGGGGGCCGAAGTGTCGGAAGCCGCTTGGACGACGGCGGTCGAGGCCTACTTGGGTCCGCTTCTGGTCGGGTTGCTGGTGCTGTCGATTGGCGTATCGCTGGGTGGTCCTACCGGTTATGCGATCAACCCGGCTCGCGATCTGGGTCCGCGTCTGGCTCATGCCGTGTTGCCGATCCCGGGGAAACGGGATTCCGATTGGGCCTACGCCTGGGTTCCCATCGCCGGGCCGATCGCCGGGGGCATCGCCGGTGCGCAAGTGTTCCATCTGGTGGGTTTGTAAAGCGGGTATGTCAGAAGCCGGCACGTCGGGACAGACGCCCGTCACAGATCAGTGGCCGAAAACCAGGGAGGCCACTGCGCACAGGTTGATCAACCATAACGTGAGCGAGATTTGCCGGAATTCGCCCTGCAGCACTTTGATCGCGGTGTGGCTGAGAAAGCCCCAGACGATGCCCTGGGTAATGCTGTACGTCAGCGGGATCAGGATCAACGAGAGGAACGCCGGGATCGCACTTTCGAAATCATCCCAAGGCACTTTGCGGATCGGTCCGATCATAAAGACGCCGATCAGCACCAGCACCGGTGCCGTGGCTACCTCGGGGACAAAGGACAGCAGCGGACTGAAAAAGGCAAAGGGAAGAAAAAGCAAGCCAGTCACGATGGCCGTCAACCCCGTACGCCCGCCCTCTTCGACTCCGGCAGCGCTTTCGATGTAGGTGGTCCCGCTGGAAGTCCCGAACAGCCCGGACATCATCGAGGCGATCGCGTCGACGAACAGCGCTTGTGCCACATTCTTGGGCTGTCCCGTATCCGGCTCGATGAACCCTCCGACCTCCGAGACGCCTACGAACGTGGACAGGCTGTCAAACAGATCCGTGAACGTCAGCGCGAAAATGGGCAGCAGCATGCCCCACGTCAGCGCACCGACGATATCCAGTTGGAACAGCACCTCGGTGCTCGGCAACGCGACCCAGCGATCGGGCATGACGGCAAACGGTGCGTCGCCCCAGGTTTCGGCAATCCGACTGGCGGTCAATGCCAACAGCGACGTCCCGGCGATGCCCCAGATCAAGGCGCCGCGCCATCGACGAATCACCAACCAGCCGGTTCCCACCAAGCCGACGACGAACACGATCCGCTGGACGTTCATCCCGCCGAAACGAACGATCGTCACCGGATCGCCGACCACAAAACCGACCTTTTGCAGCCCGATGAACGCCAGGAACAGTCCGATTCCCGCCGCAACCCCAAATCGTACCGGGGGCGGGATCGCCGCAACGATTCGCTCGCGGATCCGAAAAACCGAAAGCAGCAGGAAGACGACTCCTGACACGAAGACGGCTCCCAGCGCCGTCTGCCAACGGACGCCCATGCCGATCACGATCCCGTAGGTGAAGAAGGCGTTGATCCCCATCCCCGGCGCGATGGCGAACGGCAGATTGGCCAAGAGCCCCATCAGGATCGACCCGCACGCTGCGACCAGGACCGTCGCCAACAGTGCGCCGTCGCGCGGCATGCCCGCTTCTTCCAGGATGGCCGGATTGACAATGATGATGTAGGCCATGGTCAGGAACGTGGCGATCCCGGCTTGCACCTCCGTCCGCACACGGCTGCCTTCCATCTTCTCGCGAAACAACCATTCCATGCAGAAGTCCTTCCCCATGCAGGGCGTCTGTGGATCCATCAGCGGGGCGCGGGACCTGCCCAACCGTTCGGCTCGTGTTTATAACAAACTCATGGCAGACCGCCCAGCCGTTACGTCTGTCAAGCTCGATCGGATCGACAACAGATTTCGACTTTTTCCGAAGAACCTCACGTGCCTGCGGAAATCCTAGCTTGTCCAGCATCCTTCAAGACTCCGGCCGCCCCGGGCGGCCAGAGTTTCTCCTCTGGACAACGCCCAGCCAGACGGCGACCAACCACGCGGCGCCGAACGTCGTCAGGGCGCCTACCACGGTGTACCAGGGCCAGGCCAGCGGCGTCGCGAATTTCGCGATGCTGACGGCGATGGTGCCGACCACCAGCCCGATCAGTGCGGCTCCCTGGGTGACTCGCCGAGTAAAGATGCCCAACGCAAACAGGCCCAGTAGAATCCCGTTGGTGAATCCGGCGATGGCCAACGCATCGTTGACCACGCTGGCCGAGTATCGAGCCGCTCCGATCGCGATCCCGATCTGCAACAGGCCAAACCCGACGGTCAGGCCTCGGCACCAGGCGACGCGCCGCTGGGAAGAAATCTGATCCAACCGCCACCACGCGCCGAAATCGTGCAACAAAGCGGCCGCGGAAGAATTCAGGGAACTGGACAACGTGCTCATCGCTGCTGCGAAAACAGCGGCCAACGTCAACCCGGCAACCCCCACGGGCATGTCCCGGATGATGAAGACGGCCAGCGCTTCGTCCACGCGTTGGATCTGCTGCTCGGGCGGGAACTGAGCGAAGTAGCAGGCCAAAGCGATCCCCACCCCGAGAAACAACGCAAATTGTGCGATCACCACCAGTCCGCTGGCCAGCAGGGCGCGAACGGCATCCCCAAAGCAACGCGCCGACAGGTAGCGTTGGACCATCATCTGGTCGGTCCCATGCGTTCCCAGCGATAGGAAGGCCCCGCCGATCAAACCGGCCCACAACGTATGCGACTCGGTCCAGTCCCAACGGGTGTCGAACATTCGCAGCTTGCCCTGATCGATCGCGAACTGCAGCACCTGTTCCCAGCCGCCGGGCAGTCGCTGGACCATGACGATCAGCGCCAGGATGCCACCCGCCAGGTAGATGACCAACTGGATGCAATCGTTCCACACCACCGAGCGCATGCCGCCCAGCAGGGTGTACAGGATCGTCACCAGCGAAACCATGACGATGCACCACGGCAGTGCCAGATTCAGCATGTTGTGCAACACCAAACCTGCCAGGAACAAACGCAATCCATCGCCCAGATTCCTAGCGACCAGGAACAAAAGGGACGCCATGCGTTGAGTCGCTCCGCCAAATCGCCGATTCAATACCTCGTAGGCCGTGAACATCTGGCCGCGGAAATAGGCGGGCAACAGGAACACGACGACCAGACAGCGGCCCAAAGCGAACCCAAACGCCAGTTGCAGGAACCGAAGATCGCCGCCCGACTGGTAGGCCAGTCCCGGAATGCTCAGAAAGGTCGCCGTGCTGGTCTCCGTGGCTACGATCGATCCCAGCAGCGCCCACCATGGCAACGACCGGTTGCCCAAAAGGTAACCGGTCAGATCCTGTTGGCCGCGACCGACCCAGGCACCTAGCCAGACGACTCCCACCAAATACAGGCCGATCACACAATAATCCAGCGGATGCACGCTCAGGCACCTCCCGTGTACAAAACTTCGAGCAGGGTGCATGATAAGGCAGCAACGGCCTAGGAATCCAGAGGCGAAATGGTGTCGATGATGGAATTGGAACGATTGACCACCGAAGCGAGGAACCCGGCATCCGAGCAGATCGATCGGTTGGAACCGCTGGAGATCGTGCGGCTGATGAACGCCGAGGATGCTGCGGTCGCTGGCGCCGTGGGGCTGGTTGCCGAGCCGATCGCGGCGGCCATCCAGGTGATCGCCGATCGGTTGCGCAGCGGGGGCCGGTTGGTCTACGTCGGGGCAGGGACCTCGGGACGGCTGGGCGTGCTGGACGCCAGCGAGTGCCCGCCGACGTTCAATACTCGGCCCGGCCAGGTGGTCGGCGTGATCGCCGGCGGACGCGACGCGTTGACTCGCCCCATCGAAGGCGCCGAGGATTCGACCGAAGCCGCCGTGCGAGACTTGCAGCAAATCGAACTGTCCCAACGCGATGTGCTGGTCGGCATCGCGACCAGTGGACGGACGCCCTACGTGCTGGGAGCGCTGGATTATGCCAACCAGATCGGCGCGTTTACCATCGGGTTAAGCTGCAACCTTGACAACCGGTTGACCCCGCTGGCACGGCTGGCCATCGTCCCAGTGGTCGGCCCGGAAGTCATCAGCGGATCAACCCGGCTGAAGGCTGGCACGGCGACCAAATTGGTCTTGAACATGTTGAGCACCGGCGCGATGGTGCTGCTGGGAAAAACGTACGGCAATCTGATGGTCGATCTGCAAGCGACCAACCAGAAGCTGGCCGATCGGTCACG
>SKVE01000350.1 GCA_007129635.1 Planctomycetaceae bacterium | reverse complement strand
CTAGCGAGTCGATCATGGTCACGGTCGATTGAAATCAGAAAGACGATTGGGGGGGATTCTCTGATGACGCGATCGTTGATCGAAATCGGAAGCTGGTCTGTGCTGATGCTCTGCGGCGTCTTGGGGGGGATCGAAGCGGTTGCCGCCGAAGACACCCGCCCCAACGTGGTCGTCTTTTTGGCCGATGATGCCGGCTGGGGCGATTACAGCATCCATGGCAACCACCAGTTGGAAACGCCGTTCATCGATTCGCTGGCTCGCCAGGGCGTAACCATCGACCGCTTCTACGTTTGCCCCGTTTGCGCGCCGACGCGAGCCGAGTTCCTGACCGGACGCTACCATCCGCGCACGGGTGTCTACGGCGTGTCGACGGGGCAGGAACGCATGGATCCCGAAGAACAAACGATCGCTGACGCGTTCCAGGCGGCTGGATACGCCACCGGCTGTTTCGGGAAATGGCACAATGGCAGCCAGTGGCCTTATCACCCGATCGCTCGCGGCTTCGACCAGTACTTTGGCCACACCGCCGGACATTGGGGCGAATACTTCGATGCACCGTTGGAGCGCAACGGTCGGATGGAACGGACAAGCGGGTATATCGTCGATGTTTGTACTGACGAAGCGTTGGCGTTCATCAAGCGTCACCGCGACCGGCCTTTTTTCTGCTTCATCCCCTTCACCACGCCACATTCGCCCTGGACCGTACCCGATGAGTATTGGCAGCGGTTCCGTGACAAACCGATCACCCTGCGGGCCACCCAAGCGGATCTGGAGGACAAGGATCATACGCGCTGTGCCTTGGCCATGATGGAAAACCAAGACGGGAACGTCGGTCGAGTACTGAAACTGCTGGACCAACTGGAATTGGCCGACAACACGATCGTGGTCTATTTTTCGGATAACGGTCCCAACAGCCACCGCTTCAATGGCGGGATGAAAGGTCGTAAGGGAAACACCGACGAAGGAGGCGTCCGCTCGCCGTGCTTCATCCGCTGGCCGGATCGTCTGCCAGCCGGAGTCACGGTCACCCAGATCGCCGGGGGGATCGATCTGTTGCCCACCCTGACCGCACTGGCAGGCATCCCGCGCGTCGGCGATCTGCCGCTGGACGGACGTGACCTGTCGCCCTTGTTACTCGCGGAACCCATCGATTGGCCCGATCGGCTGATCTTCAGCTCGTGGGCAGGTCGGACCAGCGTGCGTACCCAGCAATATCGTTTGGACCATACCGGCAGACTGTACGACATGCTGGCCGATCCCGGCCAGACCGAAGACATTTCTAAGGCTGAACCCGAAGTAGCCGCTCGACTGCGCCAAGCCGTCCGGCAATGGCAGACCGAAATGTCGATCGACAAACCGTTGACGCCCGATCAACGTCGCGCGGTCGATCCGCGCCCCTTCGATGTGGGGTATCCGGAATTCCCGATCACGATGCTGCCCGCGCGAGACGGCCAACCGCACGGCGGCGTGCAACGTAGTTCCCGAGCTCCGAACTGTTCCTATTTCGTCGATTGGACCAGCCGGGACGATCGCTTGGTATGGAACGTACGCGTGCAGACGCCGGGAGATTATCACGTCGTGATCGACTATACCTGCCCCGTACCCGATGCGGGATCGTTGATCGAGTTGAGCTTGGGGGACAGCCGCTTGACGGGGCGAGTCCAACCTGGCTGGGATCCGCCGCTGTACACCAACCAGGACACCTTGCCGCGCCCCCCGGCCGAATCCCAGATGAAGGAATTTCGACCACTCGACCTGGGAACGATCCGCCTGGAATCCGGATCCGGCGAACTGACGCTGCGTGCCCTGGAGATCCCCGGACGCTACGTGATGGATGTCCGCCGCGTGACGCTCACGTTGCAACACGAGCCCTGATCAGCCGCGCGTGGGCCGAAACGGACTCAAGTCGATCTCCGCAGGTTGGCGGCAGATCAGATCGCTGGTCACCAGCGCCGTGGCTGGCGCCAGATGCAGCCCGCTGCGAAAGTGCCCGGCAGCCACGAAGGCGTTCTCCAGCGAGCCGATCCGGCCGATGTACGGCATGCCGTCGATCGAGCCGGGTCGCAACCCTGCCCAGGTTTGTTGAACCGGGGCCTGGCGCAAGGCGGGGACCAGATCGCGAGCCATCTGCTGCAGATCGTTCAGCACGCCGGGCGTCGTGCTCTTGTCGAAACCGGCCTGTTCCTCAGACGAACCGGCTAACACGAGACCGTCGTCGCGTGCCACCAGATAACGGGCACCTTCGTTGATGATCCGACGCAGTGGACGAACAGGACATCGGAACAACACCATCTGGCCTCGGATCGGCAGGATGCCGGTAGGGATCTTCAGCATTCGCAGCAAATCCCCGGTCCATGCGCCACCGGTGATCGCAAAGTTCGCTGCCGTCAGCGGTCCGGCGTCGGTATCGACGGCGACCAACCGATCGGAATTTCGCCGCACACCCCGGACTTGGACACCCTCCGAAAACCGTACGCCTCGCTGACGGCAAGCGGCTACCAATGCCCGGAGATGCCGTGGATTGCGCAATTGGGCTTCGTCCGCCGCGAAATAAACAGCTTTCAACTCGTCGGCCGCCATCAAAGGCGCCAGCGCTGGTTCGCATTCGGCCAGTTGCGGCAGGTCCAGTCGCTGGAAGGCGATCTGATGCTGGTGGAAATGGGCCGCCAGACCTGCCAGCGCAGCCGCCTCGCCCCGGCTGCGAGCGAGGTAGATGCCACCACAACGGCGGTACCCGTTGTCGATTCCCGTTGCGTCCAACAAGGCCTGCGACCAGTCTGGATACAGTTCGTGGCTGCGCGCTCGTAGCCAGTCCCAAGCTGCGATATCCGGATGCACCCGTGCCGGCGGCAAGATCCCGGCGCCAGCCCATGATGCCTCGCGTCCGACCAAACCTTGGTCGACCACATGTACTTGCAGAGCTCGACCAGACAATTCGTAAGCCAACGACAATCCGATCACGCCGCCACCGACGACCAAGCAATCATCCATGGCGAGTCGGTTTTCCAGCAGCCGAGGCTTCGGGGGTGCGTGCCAGGCGCAAGATCAGTTGTTCCAGCACCAGGCGGGAGAGGTCGGGGCTGGAATGCGAGCCCTTCATCGCCAGATCGGCTTCCAGCAGCCAGCGGTGCAGCTTTCCCGCGCGGTCGCGCCGCAGTTGCTTGAGCTGGTTTTCGGCGCTGGCCAATGCGCCACGAGGAAAATCACGAAAACCGGCCTGTTCCAGCACGGCTCGCAGCGCCGGTCGCCGCCCCTCGCGTTCCAGTCGCTGGAAGATCCGCGTGGCGTTGGCAAAACGACGTAAAGACCAGGCGATCTGACCGAACAACGCGATGGGCGGTTCGCCGGCCTGCAGTGCCAGATCCAAATGCCGCAACGCCTCGGCAGCGTTCCCGTCGCAAGCCGCGTCCATCAGCTCCCAGACGGTCTTGGCCTTCCAACCGCCAACCACGTCCTGTACCAGCTCCGGACGGATCGTTCCGCCAATACCAACGAACAGGGCCAGTTTTGCCAGTTCCTGGTCCAACAGCCCGAATTCGAAGCCAACCAAATCCAGCAACAATGCGGCGGCCTTCGCCTCCAGAACGGCGTCATGGCGTTGCTTCGCCCAATGGACCAGCCACGTAGCGACGCGACGCCGATCGATGCTCTTGCCCGTGCCCAGCGTCGGGGCGCGGCACGCGATCGCCAATCCCGTCTTGGCGACCGCTTTGTACAACCGTGTCGTCGCCAGCCAGGTGTTGACCTCCAAGATCAATACGCCGGTCGAACGCGGCTTTTCGACGTAGGCCTCCAGCCGTTCACGATTCTTGGTGACAAACGAATCCGCCTGCTCGATCACCGCTAGTCGCCGGTCACCGCCGCCGAACAACGCGACCGTAGACAATTCATCCAAGACATCCCGCCACTGAATCGCGTCGCCATCGAACGTCGCGAACGGCGTGTCCTCGTCGGACGAGATCGCGGATCGTACCGCCTTGATCGCCAGACGCTTGAGGAACGGTTCGTCGCCATAGACGACGTTCACCGGCGCCGCCGGATACTTCGAAGGCGATTCCAAATAGTCGAATGCATGCAACTGCTCAGCCATCTCGCTCGTCTTCTTCCTGACCACCGCAGAAATATCTGGAACAAACAGTAGCAGGCACACTCCGTGTGCCGTCCGCCTTCGCGTGCCTCCGCGTGCCTTCGCGTGCCTCCGCGTGCCTCCGTGTGCCGTCCGCCTTCGTCCGCCTTCGTCCGCCGCAGTCCGCAGTTTACGGCACACGGAGTGTGCCTACTACTTTTTGCGCGGTCCCTTGGG
>SKVE01000609.1 GCA_007129635.1 Planctomycetaceae bacterium | reverse complement strand
TGCTGGAGATCAACCTGACAGAGGACCCACCCGAATCGATGGAGGCATCACGATGCGAGCTTGGCAGCTTAACAAAGGTAGGCAAACCGTTTCCCGGCAGGATTTCCACTGGCGGGCCGTTGTCGTGTTGGCCGTCTTGGGGTGGGCCACGTGGATGGCTTGCTCGGCGACTCAGGCGTCGCAGACCGCTGCGGACCGAGCCGCTGCCAATGTGATGCTGATCCTGGCGGATGATATGGGGTTCTCCGATCTGGGCTGCTATGGCGGCGAGATCGCCACGCCGAACCTCGATCACCTGGCGGCCGAAGGTCTGCGATTCACCCAATTCTACAATACGGCGCGGTGCTGGCCGACGCGAGCCGTCCTGCTGACCGGCTTCTATGCTCAACAAGTTCGCCGCGACGCCCTGCCCGGCGTATCGGCGGCGGGCGGGCAAGGCGTGCGGCCCGATTGGGCGCCGCTGCTGCCCGAGATGCTACGCCCGCTGGGGTTTCGCTCGTATCATTCCGGCAAATGGCACATCGACGGCCAGCCGCTGGAAAACGGCTTCGATCGTGCTTACACGTTGTACGACCAAGATCGATTCTTCGACCCTCAACGGCACACCGAAGACGATCAGCCGCTGCCGCCGGTCGATCAGGACAGCGGCTACTACGCCACGGAGGCCATCGTCGATCATGCGATTCGTTGCCTTGAAGAGCACGCAGAGCAATACGCGGATCAGCCCTTCTTTCACTACGTGAGCTTTACGGCTCCGCATTTCCCGTTGCATGCCCCTCAGGAAGATATCGACCGCTACCGAGACACGTACCACGTGGGTTGGGACGAGATTCAAGCTCGGCGAGGTCAGCGGCTGAAGGAAATGGGGATCGCCCGGCATGATCCCCCCGCCATGGAACATCAGGTAGGCCCGCCCTACGAATTCCCCAAGGGTCTGGAGCGGTTGGGACCGGGCGAAGTGTTCCGGCCCATTGCGTGGCGTGAACTGACCGAACAGCAACGGTTGTTTCAAGCGGAAAAAATGGCCATCCACGCGGCCATGGTCGACCGTATGGACCGCGAGATCGGCCGGTTGATCGAGCAACTGAAGCGGATGGAAGCGTTCGAAAACACGCTGATCCTGTTCGCCTCGGACAACGGGGCCAGCGCAGAGATCATGGTTCGCGGCGATGGGCACGACCCGGACGCCGCCCCCGGTTCCGCCCCAACGTATCTGTGCTTGGGACCGGGTTGGTCCAGTGCGTCCAACACCCCGTTGCGCCGACACAAGACATGGGTGCACGAAGGCGGACCGGCGACACCGCTGGTGGTGCACTGGCCCGCCGGGATCGCCGCTCGTGGTGAACTGCGACATGATCCCACGCACATCATCGATTTCGTGCCCACTGTCCTGGAACTGGCCGGATCGAAACATCCCGAAACCTGGAACGATCGACCGGTGCCCACGCCGCCGGGTCGTAGCCTGGTACCGGCGCTGGCCGCGAATGGAGCGGTCCAGCACGATTATCTGTGGTGGCTGCACAACGGTCATCGCGCGCTCCGCATCGGCGACTGGAAACTGGTGGCCGATCGCAACGATTCCTGGGAATTGTACGATTTGGCTGTCGACCGCGGTGAAACCAATGACTTGGCTACCGAACATCCTGAGCGAGTGGCCGAGATGGCCGCATTCTGGCAGGCCAGGGCGGATGAGTTTCGTGAACTGGCGCTGGCCGATCTGCCACCGACGCAGGATCCCAAGCCTCGCGCGCCCCAAACTGCGAAGAAGAAAACCGCCAAACCCAAAGCGGACGATTCCGGATTCGTGACGCTGTTCGACGGACAAGATCTGGATGCCTGGCAAACGTCGGCGACGGCCCAGTGGAAGATCGAAGACGGGGTGATCGCGTTGGAACGTACCGATGGCGGACTGAACAACGACGATTATCTTTGGACCAAAGAACGCTACTCCGATTTCGTGCTGGAGCTGGAATTCAAAGCGGCCGAAGGGTACTGTAACAGCGGTGTCTTCTTCCGGACCGACGATCTGGCCGATCCCGTCAATACCGGGATCGAGATGCAAGTCACCAATTCGTACGGCCGACCGCTCAGCCGTGGCGGTACGGCCGGTGCCATCTACGATTTCCTGGCACCGACGAAGAATACCGTCCGACCGCCTGGCCAATGGAATCAGGCTCGAATAACGGTCGTCGGCAGCCGGATCCAGGTCGAATTGAACGACGAAAAGATCCTGGAAATGGATATCGACCGGTGGACCGAAGCTGGCACGAACCCCGACGGCACGTCCAACTCGTTCGATCGCCCGCTGAAGGACTTCCCCCGCGAGGGCCATATCGGATTGCAGGATCACGGGCGCCCGATCTGGTATCGGAACATCCGTGTCAAGCGGCTGGATCGCTAGTGCGCCGTCAAAACGAAAGGCGGTGTGGCTCCCGGACACTGGACGGGAGTCTTGCCCGAAAACGACTCCCGACCCCTTCGCCGAAACGCGACACTAATTCACTTGCGGGTCCTAAGCACTGCTGCCGGCCAACAAACCCGTACTGAACGCAGCCTGAAAATTATAGCCGCCGATCGGACCGTCCAGATCAAGCACCTCGCCAGCCAAGAACAAGCCGGGTACCCGCTTGCTCTGCATGTTTCGCGAATCGACCTCGGCCAGATCGACGCCGCCGGCCGTTACCTCGGCCTTCTTGAAGCCCATCGTCCCGGCGACTGGAATCACGGTGGATTTCAATGCGCCGACCAACCGCTGACGCTCTTCACGACGGCATTCGGCACCGCGACGATCGTCGGGCATCCCCGTCTGGACCAGCAGCACTTCCGCGATGCGGCGTGGAAGACGGCGAGTCAGCAGCGATACGAGCTGCGTCTTGCCCTCGTGGCGGCAAAGAGTGTCCAGCCACTGCTCGCATTGAGCGTCGCTGTCTTCCGGCAGCAGATCACAAACCACACACAACTGGGCCGGCTGCGGATGTCCGCTGACCACGCGGCTGACGTTCAGGACCACCGGCCCGGTCAGCCCGAAATGGGCCAACAGCATCGATCCGCGGTCGGCTGCCAACACGGATCGCCGTCGCGATTTGCCAACGGTCGTCGCCAGCGACTCTTTCGGCATGACCGTCAGCGCTACGTCCGGCAGCGTGATGCCTCGCAGTTCGCGAACCCAAGTTTCGTGTGTCGTGATCGGCGTCAATGCGGGCCGAGGCGGTACGATGGTGTGGCCCCACGTCTGCAGCCATCGGTAACCATCGCCCGAGGTTCCACATCCGGGATACGACATGCCGCCGGTGGTGATGATCACCTGCCGCGACTGCCGAACACCACGCGAGGTCGTCAAATGAAAAATTCCGTCCTCGAACAGGATGTCCTTGACCGATTCGTTCAGTGCCAACGTTGCACCGCTATGGTGTAACCGAGCCAGCAGGGCATCCAGCACGTCGCTGGCACTGTCGCTGGCCGGAAAGATCTTGCCTGTCTCTTCCACCTTGGTGGCAACACCCTGCTCGGCCAGCAGACGCACGACCGCATCCGGCGAGAGCCGGGCCAGCGCCGAGTGCAAGAACGGACCTTGACGCCCAAACGCCTTGACGATCCCCCGCACGTCCGTGGCCTGAGTTACGTTGCAGCGAGTCCCGCCCGACATCAAGATCTTGATCCCGGCTCGCCGATTCTTTTCCAGCAATAACGTGCGTCGCCCTCGTTGGGCTGCCGCCGCCGCAGCGAACAGCCCCGCCGCGCCGGCGCCCACGACGATCACATCCCAAGCATCCGTTGATTCCATCGTCTCTCCCCTGTAAACCCAAGAATTCTACCCTACACCAGCCGTATTTCGAGTGCCCTGGCATCAGTCGCCAGTTATCGAAACGGGCGAGAGCCAGCCTGGAGTCCTTCGATCCTGTTCGCGATTGGCGAACCGCAACGGCTTACCTCCGACCAACGGATTCAAAACGCGCTCGAACAAGACTATCGGTCGCGCGCGGCGCCGGCTTTGGAATTGGCCGGTGCGGGCGGCGGTTGGGCCGAAGACGATTACGTCCATTACTGGCTGTACGAGTGGCTGCTGTTCTGCGAGGCAGCGCGGCGCTGCTCGGGCAGCGACCGGTTCACCACGCACCAACACCTGAACGTCGACCTGAACGTCGACCTGAACGTCGACCTTGACGTCGGGCATTTTCTGATCTACAAGCACGCCGAGTTGTTAGCCTTCGAAGACCGTGGCGACTGTCTTTACGTCGCCGGTGATGCGACCCGCGCGTACTCGCTCGAAAAGCTGGACTACTTCACTCGCCAGATCGTCTTCT
>SKVE01000599.1 GCA_007129635.1 Planctomycetaceae bacterium | reverse complement strand
TTCGGTGTTCAGTCCCGAGCGGTGGAAGATCTTCAGCATCCCGCTGTTCTCGGGAAGCACGTCGGCGTTGAACTGTCGCAATCCGGCCTGTTTTCCGATCTCGACCAATCGCTGGAACAGGTGCGTGCCGATGCCCTTGCGTTGCCAGTCATCACTGACCACAAAGGCCATCTCGGCGGACCGTTTTCCGGGGTTGGTCATATAGCGGCCGACGCCCAGGATCTCCTCATGCCCAGCTTGTCCCCGCGATACGACCAGCGCCATCTCGGAATCATAATCCACGTTACAGAAGACCTGCAGCTTGTTGTGCGGCAACGACTTCAGCGTGCCATGGTACCGCAGGTACTTGGTCTGTTCGCTGAACGTGTAGAACATGCCCTTGATCTTGTCCTCGTCGTCGGGTCGAATCGGCCGGATCAGCAACTCGCTGCCATCGCGCAAACGGTGGACTTCTTCCAGTTCCTTGGGGTAGGGATGCGCCGAGGGCAGGATTTGATCGGCATAAACCAATCTTCGCCGTTTGGCCGCGTGCAGCAATTCGGAACGAAAATCGGGATGAGCGATGCTGATCAGGGACATGGCTCGTTCTCGCATCGTTCGGCCGTGCAGGAAAGCGACGCCATATTCGGTGACCACGTAATGGATATCGCCACGTGTGGTCACGACCCCGGCGCCTTGCTGCAGGAACGGAACGATCCGGCTGCGCAGGTTCCCGTTCCGATCGCGTGCCGTGCTGGGCAAAGCCAGGACGGGCTTGCCGCCTTTGGACATCGCCGCGCCTCGCATAAAGTCCGCATGCCCGCCGATGCCGCTGTACAATCGTTCGCCGATCGAATCGGCGACGGCCTGTCCGGTCATGTCGACTTCGATCGCCGCATTGATGGCGACCAGATTATTGTGTTGCGCGATGATGCGCGGGTCGTTGGTGTGCTCCGACGGGTGCATCTCGATCATTGGGTTGTCGTGCAGGAAGCAGAACAACTCCTTGCTGCCAGCCGCGAAACTGCTGACGATCTTGCCTTGGTGCAGCGTCTTACGCTTGCCCGTGATCACGCCCCGCTGAGCCAAGTGCATCACGCCATCGGACAGCATCTCGGTGTGGATCCCCAGATCGTGTCGATCGGTCAGCGACAACAAGACCGTATCGGGAAGGCGACCGATCTCCATCTGCAACGTATCACCATCAGAGATCAGATTGGCGACGTTCTCGGCGATGGCGGCGGTCAATGGGTCGGGTTCGTCGATCACCGGCCATTCCAACAACGGCTCGTCGTGTTCGACAAGATAATCGATGTCGCGCACATGAATGAAGCTGTTGCCCAGCGTGCGCGGCATGTAACTGTTGACCTGAGCGATCACTTTCTTGGCGGCCAAGGCCGCCGATCGCGTCATATCGACGGAAACGCCCAAGCTAACGAATCCATGGGCATCCGGAGGGCTGACCATAATCAGGGCCACGTCGATCGGCAGGCGTCCCGAACGGAACATTTCCGGAATCTGCGAGAAGAAAATGGGCGTGTAATCCGCACGGACCTGACCTACGGCATCCCGCATGCTATTGCCGATAAAAAACGCATTGGCCCGAAACCGCTCGGAATACTTCGGATCGGTATAGGGTGCGACCCCCATGGTCAACACGTTCAGTACCTCGGTATCCTCGGCACCGCTGCTGGTATCGACCAACGCGCGGACCAACGCTTGAGGCTCGCCACAGGCCGAGCCTACAAAAACACGATAGCCGGCCTTGATCTGCGAGACGGCTGCCTGGGCCGGCACAATCTTTTTTTTCCACGTTTCTCGCCAATCCGTAGACATCGCTTCTTTCCTTTCCTCTTCCCCCGGAAAACCGGTGGGATGCTTAAGATCGAATGTTATCGTTGTCGGGCAGCGGGAAGCCCGAACGTGTGCGCAGCACTTGCGTCCATCGTCACTCCTGCAGGATGATGCGGGCATCGGCGACCATGACGCCTTTTCCGCGTGGATAGACCAGCAACGGGTTGATATCCAGCTCGCTGATCCGCGGGTGTTCGGTCACCAATTGGCTGAGCCGCAACAGGCATTCGGCCACGGCCGCCAGATCGGACGGCGGCTCGCCGCGTACGCCTTGTAACAGCTTGATGGCGCGAATGTCGTGGATCATCTCCTCGGCCACATTCTCACGGATCGGCGCCAAGCGGAACGAGACATCCTTCAGCGTTTCGGTGTAGATCCCGCCTAATCCGAACATCAAGACGGGGCCGAAACGTTCGTCACGTGTGACCCCCAAAATCACTTCTTTGCCGGGATCCAGCATCTTCTGGATCAGGACCCCCCAGATCTCGACGTCGTTGCCCATCCGTTCCCGGACAGTCGCGGTCATCGTATTGTACGTGGTGCGGACGCTGTCCTCGTCGCCCAGGTTCAGTTTCACACCGCCCACATCCGTCTTGTGCAAAATCTTGGGGCCGGCGATTTTCATCACCACCGGGTAGCCCATCTCGGTAGCGGCCGCCACCGCTTCGTCTGCGGACGCGGCCAACTTGTAGGGAACGGTCTGAAAGCCGTAGCTCTGCAAAGCTTCCAAAGCCTTCAGTTCGATCAGCTTGGGGCGACCCGCCGCCAATTCCTCGTCAAACAATTTCTCGACAGCCTGCCGATCGGTTTCAAATTCGCGATACCCGCGAATCTTGGTACGCACCCAGGCCCCAAACCGGGTCTTGGCTGCCAGGGCTCGCATGGCGTTTTCCGGGAAAGCAAACGTGGGTACTTCGTATCGTTGCTGCAGCAATTGCACACCACTGGAAACATCGACCAATCCCATCAAACAGGCGGCCATCGGCTTGTTGCAGAATTCCTTGCTCTCGCCGATCACCTCGGCGATCTGGTGAACGTCGGTCATCGTCTGCGGGGTCACGATCACCAGCACGGAATCCACGCCATCGTCGGCCGTCACCGCGTCCAGTGCCGCGCGGTAACGATCGTGCCGCGCGTCGCCGATCACGTCGACTGGATTCTTGATGCTGCCAACCTCGGGCATCTGAAACTGCAATGACTTCTTGGTATAGTCGCGAAACTTGGCCAGCTCCATGCCGTGGCGGATGCAGGCGTCGGTCGCCATGATCCCCGGACCGCCCGCGTTGGTGATGATGCCGACGCGTCGGTTGGTGGGCAACGTCGGGTCGGTGAAGATCTCGGCCAGATCGAACAACTGGGACACGGTTTCGACGCGAAACACACCGGCTTGGGTCATCAAAGCATTGTACAGTTCGTCGGAACCGGCCAGCGACCCAGTGTGCGACGCGGCTGCGGCAGCCCCTTCGGCGGTCCGGCCGCTCTTGATCAACACGATGGGCTTGGGGTTGTCGCCATGGGTGATCCGGTGAGCCGCTTCCAAGAATCGCGGGCCGTTACCAATCTCTTCCACGTACACCATGATGGCCCGCGTTTTCGGATCAGCCGCCAGTGACCGCAGCAGATCCACTTCGTCCACATCGCACTTGTTTCCGAAACTGACGAATCGAGAGAACCCGATGCCCCGCCCTTTTGCGTAATCCAGCAGCGCCGCACACAGTGCCCCGCTCTGCGAGATCAACCCCAGCGTACCGTGGGGCGGCATATCGCGACCGAAGGTGGCGTTCATCCCCACCTCGGGATCCGTGTTGATCACCCCCAGGCAGTTCGGTCCCAGGATTGACAAATCGTACTCGGCGGCGATGGCCCGAATGCGGTTCTCCCGCTCGAGGCCTTCTTCGCCCACCTCTTTGAAACCAGCCGAGATGACCAGCACGTGCTTGGTTCCCAATTCGGCCGCCTGCAATACGACCCGCTCGACGAACGGTGCCGGGACCACCACGACCACCAGATCAGGAGGTTCGCCGATCGCATTCAAATCGCGGAAGCAGGGAACTCCCAGGATTCCCTTCGCTTTGGGATTGATCGGGTAGATCACCCCCGTGTAGCCCCCGTAGATCAAATTGCGCGTGATCGCGTGCCCTACCGATCCGACTTTTCGCGAGGCCCCTACCACCGCGATCGAACGGGGGCAGAACAAGGGTTCCAAATCACGAACGCGAACAGCCGGGGCACTGGTCGCCTGGGAATTCTCAGTCATTCTCGACTCCGACAATTCATATTTACAGGAAAGGAAAAAACCGGCGAGTTCGTCTGCAGGTTTCCGTGGGGATCGCCACGGGCTTCAAGCCGTGGCTATTCCCCCACTTCGTCACCACGGCCGTCAGACCGCGGTGACCCCGCACTTTGGCAAGTGCAGCTACAGTGAACCCGCACTTTGGCAAGTGCAGCTACAGTGAACCCGCACTTTGGCA
>SKVE01000728.1 GCA_007129635.1 Planctomycetaceae bacterium | reverse complement strand
TTCTTCAGCTTTCCGCCGGAGATCGCCGAGTTCGCCGCGTTTGCGGAATACGTCGGGCCGCAACTGATCAAGGCCGGAGCGGTTTCAGAGTTGATGCGGCTGGTCCGGGCCACGGAAGTCACCAAAGCGGCCGTCCAGTATCAAGGGGTGATGACCAGCGGCGGGCGGGTGAAACTGCGCCCGGGGAAAGGCAAGGCGGGCGGCGGACTGGTGCCGGCCAAGGTGACCGTCCAGGACATGATCGCACAGATTCGCGTCCAGTTCGACATCAGCGACGAGCAGGCTCTGTACATCCGGCAGGTCACCGAGGAGAAAATCGCCGATCCCACGATCCGCGGCACGGTCGAGGCACATCGACACGACCGCGTGTACCTGGAAGGCCCTTATCGCGGACAGGTCAACGGCGAGATTCAGACGACATACGACCAGCGCGGACGCTACGAAGAGCTGGCCGACCCCAAGTACACCGATCCGGGCGGCATTTTCGATATCATGGCCGTGACCGTCATCCAGACGCATCTGAGCGTGGCAGCCTGAACCGATGACCAAACCCATTCAAGACATTCCCGAAGCCGACCGCCCACGCGAGAAACTGCTCCGCAAGGGAGCGCGGGCCTTGACCGACCAGGAACTGTTGGCCGTCTTGCTGGGCAAGGGCACGGCGAGCGTGGACGTGATGACGCTGGCCGCCCGGCTGGCGCGGCTGATCGACCAGAAGGGACTGGACGTGACGGCCGACGATCTGGTCCAGCTTGACGGGGTGGGCGACGCCAAGTCCACGTTGATCCTGGCGGCGATCGAATTCGCGCGGCGGCGCATCAAGCCGGAGGGAGCCAAGATCGAAACGCCCGCCGACTTGCTGCCGCACGTGCGTCACTATGCCGACCGCAGGCAGGAGCACTTTCTGTGCGCCACGATCAACGGCGCGAATGAGATCCTGAACATCCGTGTGGTCTCGATCGGGCTGATCGACCGCAGCCCGGTGCATCCGCGCGAGGTGTACGCCGACGCCCTCAGCGACCGCGCCTCGGCCGTCATCGTCGCCCACAACCACCCCGCCGGCGCCCTGGAACCTTCGCCCGCCGATATCGAAATCACCAATCAATTAAAATTGGCCGGCGCCATCCTCGGCATCGACCTGCTGGACCACATCATCTTCAACCGCACCGGATACTACAGCTTCTTGGAAGACGGCAGGCTATGAGCGGTGCTCGCCACCTGGTCTTCGAAGCAGAAGGATGCGTGCCGGAAGATGGCGTGCCATCATTAACCCGACCGGGTTTGCAGCGCCTGGTTGGCTGGGTCGTCCAGTTGCCAATCTTCGCGGCGTGGGGGATTAAGCAGACGGTCGGCGTCTTCATTGTTCAGGATTCTGCCCTGCTGGGGGTCGAATTCCAGAGGCTCTTCGAACAACGAGGCGACATTGCCCAGCAACAAAAGCTCCATGACCGGCCCCGAGTGATCGAAGTTCGACAGCGGCGTACCGCGGCCTCGACACGCAGCCATCCATTCGCGTTCGTGCCCCGGGATGCGAGGCAGACGCCGAGGAGGACCAACGGGTTCCGGAAAACGACTCTCCGGCAGCAGGCGGCAGATGGAGTTGTGGGCGTTGGTGTGTACCACACCACGACTGCCAACCAACAGGGAGCCGGACTCGGGAGTCCAGCTACCCTCCGATACCGGCGGCTGGCCGGCGATTTGGGTCAACTGCTGCCAGATCCCTTGCCGTTCGAGTTCAGCACGGGTCGCATTGTGCCAGTGGATGCGGGCAGGGGGCAGATCTCCGCGTGCCGGGATGTCGTACAGCACGGTTTGCCAGCGGGGGAACGTATGCGGCGACAATTCGGCGGGCTTCGATTGAACACGGATCGTGCCTGCGGCATGGCCATCGGTGCCCCACAAGGCGCCCAGCCGCAAGCCTTTGAAGGTCAGGTTCATTCCATGCGATCCGTTATAGCCCAGGTTTCCCGCGCCGACCTCGCGCCACATGCCGGACATCCAAGCCGGGTGATAGGGTCGCAGCGCCAGCGGACCCAACCAAACGTCCCAGTCCAGATAGTCCGGCACGGGCTGCTGGCCGGTCGGCAATTCGCGCGGTCCCGGACCGCCGTGCGCGAACCACACGTGGGCTTCGCAGATCTCGCCCACCACCCCGTCCTGAATCAGCTCCAGCGTACGGCGAAACGAATCGGTGGCCATGCCCTGATTGCCCATCTGCGTGGCGACCTGTTGCTTGGTGGCGATTCGCCGCAGTGCCCGAGCTTCGCCAACGGTGCGGGCGCAGGGCTTTTCCAGATAGACATGCTTGCCTTGCGCCATCGCCGCTGCACCGACCGCCGTGTGGTTATGGGCGGGCAACGCGGCGATCACCCCATCCAGACGCGAGTCCTGCTCGTCCAGCATTTGGCGGAAGTCCTGGTACCAGGGCACCTCTGGCAGCTTATCCTGCCACGCAGCGGCGCGGCGCTGATCCACATCACACAGGGCCACAACACGCTCGCCCACTCGGCCAACCGCCTCGGCCAGCGCGGTTCCTCGACGCCCCACGCCCACCACGGCCAGATTCAGTTTCTCGTTCGCCTGAACGGCTCGCGCCGAACGACTGTTGCGCAAAACCCACCAGGAGCCAACGCCCCAAACGGCTGACTGCAGCATGGTTCGCCGACCGATGCGATCACTCATGACGACTCTCCTTCCAGGAATTCGAGTTACCCGATGGAAGACCGATGAACTCGGCAGGACGGACCTCCCGTCCTGTCGAGCTCTCGACGAATTCTTTGCTTTCACACGGACTTGCCGGTGATGTGGCTGATACCCAGGCCGGCTAACTGGCAGTAAGCTTTCAACATGGGCATGTGTTTGCCGTAGATCAACACGTTGTGATGGCCGCGGATGTCGCGAGTGTCGTTGACGTCGTCGACGGCCATTTCAAAGGCGGTGCGGCATCCGCCCACTCCGTCGTCGGGCCGCGTCTGGATGTTTCCCAATAGGGTGCCCGTACAGGCCATCAGTTCACCCGGATGCAGGAACTTCATCATGGTCACCGCCTGGCCCTCGCGCAATAACACCTGCGGTGCCACGCCCCAATCCGATTCGTGATGCGAACGCAGCACGAACTCCGAATCAGGAGCGTCAAAGCCGTCCATTTTTGTGGGGGCCGTGCAGTGCGCGCCCATGTAGGTGTTGCGGACCGTATTCGGCGAAGGGTTGTGTAGAAAGGCCGGTCGGTCCAGCAAATAGCTGCTCAACAGCAGCGACAACGTGGCGGTGATATCCCGCTCGCAGGCGCCGCAGGTGCCTTCGTTCAGCAACTGCATGTAAGCCATGCAGGGTGGGGGCGTGCGGCGGTCGCGAATCAGGCCCAGGCAGTCCATGGTGACCGCCTGGCATCCGGTGGCTTCCATCAATTGGCGGTTGGCGATGTAGGTTCGCGCCGCTTCCAGGATTTCCGCCTGATCGGGCTCGATGACCTCCTTGGCATGCTGTCGAAAGACGGCTGCCAGATCCTGCGCCTCGACCGAATCCTCGGTGGTGTCGTAGATTTCGGCGAACCGCTTAAGCGGCAGGTGACAGAGCACCGTACCCAGCGGATCGAGCTGCTGCTCGCGTGTTTCGTCGCGGTGCACCACGGCGATCCGTGTCGAAGCCATCTGCTGGATTGTCTTGAGCATGCGAACGGCAGTGGCCAACCATTGGACGTCCTGCGTAGCGCCAACGAACATGCGCGGCATCTCACGAAACGGTTGTAGCGTGGGCGTGAACTGGGTGCCTTGCGGAGCGAAGACCAGCGTGGGAAGATCGCCGCGATGATCGAGGAACCGCCGCACCTGGCTCCAGCCGTCGGGATGCAGGCCCATCACGGTCAGGATGACCCCGTCGGGCGGGGATTCGGAAGTGGCCTGGACAAAAGCGTCGACCTGGGCGTCGTCGGTCAGCGGCTGGGCTACAATGTCCACCGTGACTCCCAATTGCTCGCCCGCCTTGGTCAACACCTCGGTATAACGCTGCTGGCTGGCTCCGATGTCGTAAGCCGCGCCGGGCCATCCCATCCAGTACCGATCCATGGGCTGTCGGGTGAACGCCGCACGCACGACCGGGCGGCGGGTTGAAACGGATCGGGGCGTGTCGCCGTACGCCTGAGAAACGGCGGCGCCGAACCAGTTCAATTGCATCGCCAGCGCCGATCCGCCAAACACGCCGAGACCCGATAAGAAATCGCGCCGGCCGAGCAACGAACAGCATCCGGCGGCACAACACGGCCGGGGGCTTCGGGGGATCTGATCACTCATCGCCAAGACTCCTTTGC
>SKVE01000110.1 GCA_007129635.1 Planctomycetaceae bacterium | reverse complement strand
GGTTCGTGCCCCAGATCGCGCAGGATCGCCTGGATCTGCTGTTGTGCGTTTTCCAGTTCAATGGCCAGTCCGGGGCGATCGGCCGACGCCTTTTGGTAGCTGCCCAGCCTGGTGTGCAGCCCCGTGATGGCCGCACGATGGGCTAACAATCCGGTGGGAATGGTCAACGCATCGATATCTCGTTTCAGGTGTCTAAGCTTGTCTGCCGCGTGGCGCTGGTTCTCTCGAGCATGTTCCAGGCCGGTGGTCACCTGGCTGCGTTGTTGAGCGAAGTCGTCGGGCAACAGGGGCGCGTCTTTCAATTCGGCCAACTGCGTCAGCAGCAATCGGCGGCGACCGATCTTGGGTAGCGCCTGCGCGATGCGTTCCAGGCGACTCTTGTTCAATCGCTTGTCGCGCAGTTGTTCCTCGATCTGCTGTTGGCGCTGGACATCCTCCCGCAAACGCTGGTCCACTCGTTTCCATTCTGTGGTTGGCAACTGAGCCTGTTTGATCTCGTCTCGAGCCTTACGCAAGCCTGTCAACGCTTGGTTGATGCGTGGGTTGGCCCCGCGGGGAGTGAACAGCTCCTGCATCTCGGATTCCAACTGCGACTGGACGTGCCGCACGTCGGCGATGCCCGCGCCGGCGGCGAACAGCACTTCGCCCAACTCGCCGCTGCCCTGCACGATCGACTCGCCGCCCTTTCGCAGCTCGGCATAGTCGATACCGAACCGTTGAGCGAACGCCGTTTCGTCGACGCCGCCCAACAGGGGCTCCAACCGAGCGGGCTCGAACAATTCCGCGTCGTCCGGTCCCCGCAGGGTATTGGTCCGCCCTTTGCGACGGATGAATTCCAAGGGCTGTCCTGAATCGCTGACCAGCAGTCCGCCGATCCGCATCTTTGGGTAGGGGTGCAGGAAGTTGTCCGCGCTGTTGTGTGGGATTCCGTACAACCATTGCCGCAAGGCACGCAGCGTTGTGCTCTTCCCCGCTTCGTTAGGCCCCAATACCAGGTGCAGACCGTATTGGCCCCCGTCCAGCTTCAGGCTCAGATCCGTGAACGGGCCGAAGGACAGCAGATCCAACCGCTGGATTCTCATGATCAGACTCCTTTCACAAGCCGGCTGGTCACCAGCGGCTGGACCTCGTCCAACCACTGACGCAGGCAGTCGGGATCGCTGAAATTCAAAGCCTCCTCGCCGCGCAGCAGATCGTCGGGCAGCTTGCGTCGCAAGTCGCTCAACCCCTCGGCCAATTCGGCCAACTGGCGATCATCGCCTCGCAATTCGGTCATGTACCGCAGCAGCTCGCCGACCGGCCCGTCCGCCATGGCTTCCGGATCCAGATCGCGAACCGTTGACGTCCGCAGTTTGACCTTCTCGATCCAAACTCGCCCCCCGGCCTGTTCGATCGCTGCCGCGCGGATCTGGTTGGACCAGTTCAGCGGGTCGGCCGCCAGTTCAGGATGCGCGTTGGTGCGGCCCGTCACCACCACGCGGACCGCCAGCGGCAAGCCGTCGTGCATGGCCATGCGATCAGCCAGCGCCGTTTTGAAACGGTCCAGCACCTGCTCCGGACGATCCGCGTCATCCGCAGCGACCTGGCACAGATCCCAACGGAAGACATCCAGCGGCTGGAATTCCCATTCGACGCCGCCGCGCTGGTCGACACTGACCAGATAACACCCCTTGGCGCCGGTCTCGCGGATATGGCGACCTTGCACGTTCCCGCAGAACACGATCGGTGGGTCTTCGCACTTGACCTCGCGAGTATGCACGTGGCCTAGCGCCCAGTAGTCGTACTGCTTCTGCCGCAGCTCGTCGATCGAACACGGCGCGTAGGGCTCGTGGCCTTCGGCACCGGTCAGCGACGTGTGCAACAGCCCGATGTTAAACATGCCGTCGATCCTCGACGGATAATCGCGAACCATGTTGTCGGTCTCGGCCGACCGAGCGAACGAGCGGCCATGGATGGCCACACCCAACTCGCGCAGTTGCTTGTTCCCCGCCGTGCTGGCCTTTCTGTGGGACAGCAATTCGACATGGTCGGGCAACTGCAACGCCTTGGTCATGCGGTTGGCCGCGTCATGGTTGCCGCTGATCATCACCACCGGAATCGATGCTTCCCGCAGACGACCGATCTGCGACACAAAGAACAGGCCCGTATTGTGATCCTTCCAGTCCCCGTCGTACAGATCGCCGGCGATCACCACAAAATCAACCTCGCGCTGCAACGCGAGATCCACCAGATTCACCAGAGCCCGTCGAGTGGCCGTTCGGATCTCATCCACCGGAGCCCCTTCGTACTGTTCCAGCCCACGGAGCGGACTGTCCAGATGGATATCTGCTGCATGGAGGAATCGAAACATCAGCAACCTCAACCAATCCCAAGAGAATAAGCACCTGAACATCCCGCCGCCCGGCCCGGTGTCAGTCTATCCACCCTCGCCCCCGATGCAACCCCGCAGTGCATTAGGTGCCACCCACCAAATTGTTGACAGAGTTCATTTATTGATTACAATTCACGGTACAGGAGGACCAATCATGGGACGACCGATTCGAAGTGAGCAGTTTGATGCGGGAGAAGTCTGTGTGGTACATACAACCCAAAGGTGTGTACGCAAGGCGTTTTTGACCGGACGAGATGATCGAACGGGCATCGATTACTCGTTTCGCCGCGAGTGGATTCGGCGTCGGATGGAAGCGTTGGCCTCAGTCTTCGGCATCGATGTGCTGACCTATGCCATCATGAGCAATCATTTGCATGTAATCCTGCGGAATCGCCCCGATGTGGTGGCCGAATGGTCCGACGAAGAGGTGGCCCTGCGGTGGCTCAGGGTGTTTCCCGGTCGCCGTCTCGACGAGCAACTGGCAGAGCCGACTGACAACGATGTGAAGAGCTTGGCGGCAGACGCCGAGCGATTGTCCATCGTGCGACGGCGATTGTCAGACATCTCGTGGTTCATGCGGGCCCTGAGCGAACCGATTGCCCGCCTGGCAAACAAGCAGGATGAATGCACCGGCCGCTTCTGGGAAGGTCGATTTCGGGCTCAGCGGATCGTTGATGAGGCGGGCTTATTGGCTTGTGCCATGTATGTCGACTTGAATCCGGTGCGAGCCGCGTTGGCCGATTCGCCTGACCGATCGGTTTACACGTCGGCTTATGACCGAATCCAAGCGGAACGAGGTGAGCAGATTCCTTCGGCCGCCTTTGATTTGGTGAGCGTCTCGTCTGACCAGGCTGGCAAGCATTTGCGAGAGACGTCCGTAGCTGATCGAAAGCAGCAGCGGCGAGCCAAGCGGCGAAATCCCACCGGAAAACAGATCTTGCGGGATAGCTGGTTGGCGCCCCTGACCAAGTCGGAGCGCAAATTGGCCGACGATCCCGAAGTTCATCGCCAGGGCGTGCGTGCCAGCGACAAGGGTTTTTTGGGCCTGGATTGGCAGCAGTATCTGACTCTGTTGCAGTGGACGGCCGAACAACGTTCGAAAGGCCAGATTGCCAAGATGCCAGAAGAGCTGCGAGGCATTCTGGGTGAGTTGGGCATCGAGGCTTCGATGTGGCGTGACTTGGTCTGGGATTACAAACGCTACTTCGGCCGCAGTGCTTGTGCCGGTTCGCCGCACGCGATGTCTGCGGATGCGCAGCGCAGCGGCAAGCATCATCGCTCGGGTCAACGTCTGGTCCGCGAGTGCTTTTCTGTCACGGCCGGGTAGCTGGCACGTGAAGCACCGACCGATGGCATGCGCTTTTCGCGTTCGGTTTTTCTTCTTGCGTGGCGTCCTTGTCCATGGCGGCGAAGGACCGCCAGAAAGCGCGACGTCGTTTCGTCCATGTGCTGACTGCGACTTCCTTACCCGAATAACTGTTATCAGGGTCTTATGCTCTGTGATGCGCGCACGGTGCGCACATGCTTGTAGCATGGCTCTCCGAGCCGTACCGTCCGACCCCGTCCGACCCCGCACGGCTCGGAGAAGCATGAATGAATGGCGGCTTTTGTGGATGGCAGCATCTGTGCGCAAGATGATAGGCACTTTTTGTGCCCCCCCTTGTGATGCATTTTGTAAGGTGGGTGGCACCTAATTTATGCCGTAAGGTGGGTGGCACCTAATTTGTAAGGTGGGTGGCACCTAATTTATGCCAAGTAATCGAATCATGCGTTCCACCGAGCGAGCTCGGCGGAGACGGTGCGCAACTTCAGAGACGGGCGACCGGGGATGGAGGGTTCCTGGGGGCGGGTGCCGGCATCGAGCAGTGGTCAGGCTTGTCAGGGGTTCTTTTAGGTGCTCACGAGTCTTGCGTGAGCGTTGGCTTGATGGATGGGG